>NZ_AKJO01000094.1:0-76237 GCF_000282295.1 Pseudomonas sp. GM33 | reverse complement strand
CGCCGATCTTCCAGGTGGCCGACTACGGCCTGGTGGCGGACTTGTTTGAAGCGATTCCAGAAATGGCCGCCCTGGCCTGATTACCGACCGACAGGAGCGATAAATATGAGCAGTTCCGATTTTTCAGCCTGGATTGGACGTCGTCAGGAAAGCCAGGACCGGATCAGTTTTACATTGGTCAAACGTATAGCTGCGACGTTGGGCGAGCCGGCACCCCGGTCGGGTGAATCGCTGCCGCCTTTGTGGCACTGGGCGTTTTTTCAGGAACCGGTTACCGCCGACGAACTGGGTCCGGACGGTCATCCGGCGCTCGGGGGATTCCTGCCCCCCGCCCACAATCGCAACCGCATGTGGGCGGGCAGTCGACTCGAGTTTTACCAGCCGTTGACGGTGGAGGCTGACGTGACCTGCGTGTCAACCATTCTCAACGTCGAAGAGAAGCACGGGCGCACGGGTTCCTTGTTGTTCGTCACGGTGCGCCATGAGTATTTTCAGGACGGCAAACGTGCCCTGCAGGATGAGCAGGACATCGTCTACCGCGAGCCCACTCCACCCAAACTGAGCGGCACCGAAGCGATCCCGCAAGGCCAATGGCGGGACCTGGTCGTCCCCTCCCCAACCTTGCTGTTCCGTTACTCGGCCGTCACCTTCAATGGCCACCGGATTCACTACGACTGGCCATATGTCACGCAGACCGAGGGTTACCCGGGTTTGGTGGTGCATGGTCCCCTGATCGCCACGCTGAATTTGCGCGCGTTTACCAAAGCGCACCCGAACGCGCGCTTGAAGCGCTTCACCTTCCGAGGCGTCCGTCCCTTGATTTCGCCTCAGCCTTTCGAGGTCGGCGGACGCCTGATCGATAGCGGCAAGGCACAGCTGTGGGCAGGCAATCAGGACGGTACGGCGCAGATCGGCGAAGTCGAGTTCAGCTTGGGAGAAACACCATGAATACCTCCATTGTCCGCTCCGCGCTGTTTGTCCCGGCCACGCGTCCGGAGCGCATACCCAAAGCCATCGCTACCGGTGCGGACCGGGTCATTGTCGATCTGGAAGATGCCGTGCAGGAGAACCTCAAGGACCAGGCGAGGGATAACCTGGAGTGCTTCTTGAGTGACCATCCGCAAGCCCGGATTCTGGTACGAGTCAATGCTCCGGACCACTGGGCCCACGCGGCGGATCTGAAGCTTTGTCGACGACACGCTGGCGTGATCGGCATTTTGCTGCCCAAAGCGGAAAGCGCGGAGCACGTCCTCACGGCTGCCAATACCCAAAAGCCGGTCTGGCCCATCATCGAAAGCGCCAAGGGCCTGGCCGGACTCCAAGCGATTGCCCGGGCCCAGGGCGTTGAGCGCTTGTCATTCGGAAGCCTTGATCTGGGCCTGGATCTGAATTTGACCACTGGCAGCCCTGCCGCCGAAGAGTTTCTGAGTCACGCTCGATACGCAGTATTGCTCGCGACTCGGGTGGCTGGTCTCGCCCCGGCGCTGGATGGTGTATTTCCGTCGATACAAGACACCGTCGGCCTGCACAGCACCGTTCAGTTTGCCCGCGACATGGGGTTTGGTGGCGCGTTATGTATCCATCCGAGCCAAGTGGCGATTATCCATCAAGCGCTGAAACCCGGTCTGGAGGAACTGCTCTGGGCACAACGCATCATGGACGCCGCCCGTTCGGGTGAAGGTGTGTTCGTGCTCGATGGGCAAATGGTCGATGCGCCTGTCATAGGCCGTGCGCAGGCGATCCTGGCGCGCGCGACCTGACTCAACGGCAACACGCTCCATGACCTTGGGATGAGCTGAAGATTTCACCCGGAACGCGCCTACACTGAAAGGCACAGCGATTGAGAGGACATGGAGCTCCACGCATGCGCCCTAGCGCCATTGTGCTACTCCTTATCAGCTATGCCGTGCTGATGGTGGTTTTTTTCAAGCTAAATGCTCGAAACAACCGACGCCGCAGAGAAGGTCTTTACGAAACCTTTGAAACTGCAATGCGACAGCATGGGATCAGGACTTTCGAGATCATCAAGGAAAGTATTCATATCGGTAACAACTTTCGGCCATCAGAGCTGCACCGGATATTGCTGGACGATACAGGGCACTACTTTCTTTACATGCACGCCAGCAATGCGCAGCCAACTTTAACGCCACTGACCGAAGAGCGAGCGTTACAAGCTGCACAGGGGGAGATGGGAATCCAGGCATAGACCATCGCAACCGCCGCCACCAGGGATCATGAAGAAGCGGGGATGGGGGGTTAACACAACTCGTACCAAAACAGGATCATGCTCGTAGCCAAGCCGCTGGTAACGATCCCGATTCCAAACATGACGCCGAGAAGCAGAGTTTTTGCCCACATGGCTCGAATCTCCGGATACCGCATTCAATGAATGCTTCAGTATCAGCACCCGAGCAAAATCCAAGCCATTTGGCATGGGCAAAGCCGGGCCCAGCGATTGCACTGAAACGGTCTATTCGGGTGGTAAAAAATTCCCCATCACAGGGTTCGCTCACCCTATATTTGGGGCTGAACCACCCACATCCGATGACTCCCTTCATGCCCTCACAGCAAGTCCTTGCGACATCAAAACCTGGGATGCTACATAACTTCGCTATCAAGGCTTGAGCTACGAAACAGCTTCTTGGCATCTGCCTTCTGTTAACCCTGGTTTCGCGATGTGAAAAAGGTCGTCACTGCCGCAAGTACCAGCAAGATAGCGCTTGCAAGAAATGTCATGCGATAACCGCTCCCGTCGAACAGCAGCCCGCCGAGGGTAGAGCCCAGCGCAATGGATAGCTGAATGACTGCCACCATCAGGCCGCCACCGGCTTCAGCATCCCTGGGCAACGCCTTGGCCAACCACGACCACCACCCCACAGGTGCGGCTGTCGCGGCCAGGCCCCACAGCCCCAGCAATACAAAAGCTGCCACGACTCCGCCGCCAAGGACAATCAAGGAAAGTGCAATGGCGGCCATCAACAGTGGAATGCAGATCAGGACGCGGTACATGCCGACTTTCAGGAAAGTGCCGATCAGAATGGTTCCGACGACACCCGCCACACCGATGACCAGCAGGATCATCGACAACATGGAGACATCTACACCGGTGACGGTCTCCAGGAACGGGCGCAGATAGGTGAACAATACAAACTGCCCCATGAAGAAAGTGCCCATACTCAACATGCCGAAACTGACCAATGGGCTCTTGAACAATCGAAATACATTGCCCGCGCCCGCTTTGCGCGGCGCCGCCGTCATGGCTGGCAGGCTGATCCACTGCCAGATCAACGCGATGATCGCTACCGGAACAAGGCAGAAAAAAGCCCCCCGCCAACCCATGACGCTGCCCAGATAGCTTCCCAGTGGTGCGGCCACTACGGTTGCCAAAGCATTGCCGCCGTTGAAGATTGCCAGAGCCTTGGGCACGCTATGGGACGGTACCAGGCGCATGGCCATTGCCGCCGACATCGACCAGAATCCGCCGATCACCACGCCAATCAGCGCACGCCCCATCATGTACACCGTATAGTTTGGCGCCAGACCGACCACCAACCCCGACACACACATAATCCCGGTCAGTAGCAGCAAGAGCGTCTTGCGATCCATTGAGCCAGCAAGCCTGGAAATCGAAAGGCTTGTCAGCACCGCGAAGGCGCCGGAGATGGCGATCCCATACCCGACCAGTCCTTCACTGATTTGCAGATCCAATGCAATCGGCGTGAGCAAACTGACAGGCATGAACTCCGAGGCGATGAGTGCGAATACGCACAGTGTCATCGCAAAGATGCCGCTCCAGTAAGCCTGCAGTTCCCCAGCCCCCGGCGTGCCGAGGGCATCACCAGCCGGGGAGTCGAATACTTGAGTCGTCATTAAAAACCTCTCATCAAATAGTGGTTGGCTGAAACACAGGTCTTTTAGCCAACCACCGTCAGATGCCGGGTAAAAAAGGCGGTGAGTCTGGTCCAGGGAATCAAGTTCACGCGGTCGTACAGATCGACGTGCCCCGCGCCGGGAACCCAGGCCAGTTCCTTAGGTTCGGCGGCACGTTGGTAGGCCTCCTCACTGAACTCTCTGGAGTGCGCCCGATCGCCAGCGATGAACAGCAGCGGCCGCGGGGAAATCGTCTCGATATCGTTGAATGGATAGAAATTCACGAACCGGACTTCACTGGTCAAGGCGCGGTTTTGGGTCAGCTCCAACGTTCTGCCATGAGGGATATGGATACCGCGTGGCGTACGGTAGAAGTCCCAGAATTCACGTGTGACCGGGTCTGCATCTTTACCAGGCTGCACTGGCAAATAGTTGAGGAAATGCATTTGCCCGGTAGAGAACTCGCTGTAGCGTTGCTCGGCGGCTTTGACGAGCATGGCCTGGCGTTGCTCGGCAGTCACTGAGTGCCCCAGACCATGACGGGTGACAGCGCCCATGTCGTACATGCTGACAGTGGCCACGGCTTTCAAACGAGAATCCATCTTGGCCGCACTGATGGCAAAGCCACCGCTGCCACAGATACCCAGTACGCCGATACGCTTGCGATCAATGAAATCCCGCGTACCCAGGTAGTCAACTGCAGCGCTGAACGCGTCGGCGTACATTTCGGGGGCGACCTGGTTTCGAGGCAGGCCCTCACTCTCTCCCCAGAAAGGCAAGTCAATCGCGAGCGTGACGAAGCCTTGTTCCGCCAGCTTTTGTGCATAGAGCATGGAGCTTTGCTCTTTGACTGCTCCCATGGGATGACCGACGATAATTGCAGGCGCTTTAGCGTTTGCAGCCAGATTCTTGGGCGTTACAAGATTGCCCACAATTCGAAGATTGTATGAGTTCTTGAAGGTCACCTTTTGCACGGTGACCTTGGCGCTTTTGTAAAAGTTGTCGGCACCTTCCGGCGGGCTGCCTGCACTTTTTGAGTCAGCTGCAAAGGCGGGGCCGACTGCGCCCGAAAGGACGCCAAGAGCCGCAATGCTAACGCCGGTGGCCTTCACGAACTCACGTCGATCAAGCCCTCGAGGGAGTAAGGCTTCTGTAGCTTCAAGAAGGGTTAAAGGTGTCTCGCTCATCATCAGCACTCCGTTCCAGATAGGTGACAGAGCTTGACGGATTCGAGATATCTTGATTAGTAAGGATAATCTTCATGTGGTTTTGAGAAAAATTCAGCAATGGCCAATACCAAAGTCAACGATCTCCAGGCTTTTCTGGCGGTGGCACGCGACCAAAGCTTTACGAAGGCCGCCGCCAAACTGGGCGTTACGCCTTCTGCGCTGAGTCATACGATCCGGGCACTTGAACAAAGACTGGGGATACGGCTGCTGGCCCGCACGACGCGCAATGTGTCGCCTACAGAGGCGGGAGAAAGGTTGATGCGCTCGATCGCCCCGCTTTTTGACCAGATCACCGCCGAGCTTGAAGCGCTGGGCGAACTGCGGGACAAGCCCAGTGGCACGATTCGTATTTCCTGTACTGACGATCAGATTGAGTTGTGCATTCGGCCGATGCTTGCAAGCTTCCTGAAGAGCTACCCGGATATCACACTGGAGTTCTACGTCGACTATGGGTTCACCAACGTGGTCGAGGAGCGATTTGATGCGGGTATTCGCTTGGGCGAATCGATCAGCAAGGACATGATCGCCGTTCGCATAGGGCCGGATTGGCGGTTGGCAGTAGTGGGTTCTCCAGAATACTTCGAACGCAACCCGGCACCCACAACCCCCCATGAGTTGACCGGGCATGACTGCGTGAATATCCGACATAGACCATCAGGTGTGATCTACGCATGGGAATTTGAAAAAAATGGCCAGGCTTTTACAGTCAAGGCAGATGGACAACTTGTGTTCAACAGCATCATGCATGTTCTCAATGCCGCCGTTGATGGCGTTGGCCTGGCCTATGTACCAGAGGAATTGGTAGCACCGTATCTGGCCGACGGCCGACTCAAAGAAGTCTTGGCCGACTGGTGCCCTGAGTTTCAGGGCTACCATTTGTATTACCCCAACAGACGCCAGGCGTCTCCCGCTTTTTCTGCATTTGTGGAGGCGCTGAAATATAGAAGCTGAGCGCCCTCCATTCGACGCGCCGCTATCTGTCGCGAAGGGCTGCAGTCACCTGTGGACTCAACCGGTGGATGAAACAAGCGGGCGATTCAGATTTCAAATACACACGGGGGCAATACTCGGTTTGATCTAGGCTTGAATGAGATCACTCGGGAGAAAAACACCATGTCCCTCTCTCTCAGAAATCCATTGGCCTTTGCTTTGGCGGTGTTCTTTTGCACAGCCGCGCGTGGTGAAGGAACAGCAGACGCCTATCACCCACCGGCAATACTTCCCCTGGAATCCGAGACGGCGCCCAGACTCATTGCCGAGCCGCCGCTTGCCGAGCCCCTTGCCCGCGGAGTCGTCATTATCCAATACCGCACGGAGCACGCGAGGATCATGCCGGTATTTGGTAAAGCGGCGGCTGATGTATCACCCCGCCTCGGACACCTTCACGTGACCGTCGACGACTGGAAAGGTACATGGGCGCACACCAGTGAAGACCCGATTATCCTGGTCGGACTGCCCGCCGGCACTCACCAGGTTCTTCTTGAAGTGGCCGACCCGACTCACAAGATCCTTACCAGTACGACAGTGCGCTTCATCGTTCCGGAAAAGAAACCCGCTGACGCCCCTCATTAGTCGCCACTTCGCTTCAGTTGTCTGCTTGCCCCAATCGAAGAAGTTTGCCTCCGATATTGGCTGCCCCCCAGTCAATAGCGGAGGTTTGCTTAATGGCCTACGCTCAGATTCGGCAGTAAACCAGCTGGAGTCTCGGCGTGTTCAAACGCTGATCAAGACATCCAGGGCAGAGAGGATCTTGGTCGGGAGCGACAAAGGATGAAACCGGAATATTCATGCATCAAATGGATCGCCATCGCTGCCGCTTCGGTGGCGCTTGTATCAGGCTGTGCCAGCAAGAACGACCCCGTGGCCCAGGCCGAGAAAGCCGATGCGGCCAAAGGCATCGCCGCGCCCAGCCTCACGGAAACGAAGGCCATCGCCGAGGAAGCCTTCATCTACGGACTGCCGATCGTAATGAACTATGCGGTCATGTATGAGTACGCCGTGGACAAAAGCGGCCCGCAGTTCAAGGCCCCCTTCAACCAGATCAAGAACGAACCCCGTGTCTTCACTTACCAGGATACGGCCATCGTCACGCCCAACAGCGATACCCCCTACTCCTTCCTCTGGCTGGATCTGCGCGCCGAACCCATGGTGCTCACAGTGCCCGCCGTGGAAAAGAAACGTTATTACTCGGTGCAACTGATCGACGGCAACACCTACAACTACGGCTACATCGGCAGCCGCACCACCGGGAACGGCCCGGGTAACTACATGGTGGTCGGGCCTGACTGGAAGGGTTCCGTGCCACCCGGCATTGGCAAAGTCTTCTATTCGACAACGCCCTTCACGGTGGCCGGCTACCGAACCCAGCTCTTCAATCCCAAGGACATGCCGAATGTCATCAAGGTGCAGTCCGGCTACAAAGCCCAGCCGCTGTCGGCGTTCTTGAAGCAACCGGCGGCGCCTGCATCGCCGGTTATCAATTTCCCTCCAAGCACCACTAAGGGGATCAAGGAGAACTTCTTCGAGTATCTTGATGCCGCGCTCCAGTATGTACCGCCAACACCGGAAGACCGGGAAATTCGGGCTCGAATCGCGAAAATCGGCATTGGACCGGGCAAGAGCTTCAAGCTCCAAGACCTCTCGCTCGAACACAAGGCCGCTGTCCTGCTGGGCATGAAGGAAGGTGACGAGAAGGTGGACAAGTGGTTGTCCGGCGGACTCAAGAACGTCAATGGCTGGGGTATCGGCTCGTACTTTGGCGACCGCCATTTCTACAATGGCGACTGGTTGAAGCGCGCCGCCGCGGCCAAAGGCGGAATTTACGGCAACGATGCCGTGGAAGCCACTTACCCCATCACCCGCACAACCGCGACCGGCGAACCACTTGATGGCAGCAAGCATAACTACACACTCACCTTCCCGGCGGGGCAACTACCTCCAGTGAACGCCTTCTGGTCGGTGACGATGTACGACGGCAAGACACAGCTCCTTATCAAGAACCCGATCGACCGCTATCTATTGAACTCGCCCATGCTGCCCGGCATGAAGAAGAATGCCGACGGATCGCTGACCCTCTACATCCAACAGAAGTCGCCCGGCAAGGCGCTGGAAGGCAACTGGCTGCCCGCACCCGACGGCCCGATTTACCTGGTGATGCGCCTCTATTGGCCCAAGGAGACGCCGCCTTCAGTCCTGCCGGCTGGCGAAGGCACCTGGAAGCCAGCAGGCATCGTGGTATCGAAATAGAACCCGCGCCAACTCGCGCAGACCCCCCGGCATTTGTCGGGGGATTACCTTTCTTGAGGGCGGCACATACCGCGTCACACTCATGTCCAGCAACTCGACCAGTGCTGGCTCCAAGGCTGAAGAAATTGCGAGATCAAGACGGTTCCAATACAAGCCTGTCTTCGCTGACAGGCAACGGGTGTGGTGCATTTATCCTGCCTTCCAATCTGCTCACGAACGCCAGGGCTTCGGCATAGCTGCGAAACGTGACGCACCATGCGTTCATCCAGACATTCCAGTCTTGTGGTGTCCTCGCTTTTTCGATTTTTATCAGCATCCTGGCATCCCTCCTTTTTGCGGTTTAACCCAGTCTCGAACCGGGGAAAAACCGAAATGCGGCGTGTGAACTTTCGTCTGCGTGTCCCGGTTGAAGGCGTGGGGAAACCAGTACACAAGGTGAGGAGCAGCAGACGCTGCAGAGGCGGATTTGACGGCATTCGAAGCTTGCGTCAAAGCGAACTGCAGTACCTGTCTTTGCTTACCTTCCTCGAGGCGCATTTAAAACGGCTGAAGGGGGGATTAGAAAATCAATAATCATCAAAAATTTATCTATAGGAGCCTTGGCGGGACTTGCAGGGACAATCTGCGGGGACGGTGGTCAGCCAGGATGTTGATGCATCCGATCAGAGCGTGGCATTTGATCGTATCGAGCTGGATGCGTGGGCCGACGCCTGCAGCACGGTCAGAGCAAGGACTGGATGAACGATTCGGTCTGGAAGAAAGCGCGGGTGAGAGCGGCGAATCTCTGGCGGGAGGAAAACCTTCGCCCCGCTACTGCGAGCGACCTTGCTCAATTGCGACGCAAGAGTGTATGAGGTGCCATACCAAAAGCCTTGCGAAAGGCATGACTGTAATGGGAAAAATCGGAGAATCCGAAATCCAGTGCAGCTTGAGAAATGCTGCGTACCTGACCGCGCTCTATAGCCTCGCGACTGGCGATCAGACGCTCCTTCCAGATCTCTGCGACTGGCGATTTCTGGTAACGGGCGAACGCGCGCGTGACGGTTCGCGTGGACACATAATGCACTTGAGCGATGCGTTCGATCGACAGGTCCGGATCGGTCAGATGCTGGCGGATGTAGTTCATGATCCGACCATAAAGATCCAGCTCGTCATGGGTCGTCTTCAAATCCTGGAGTTCGAGGCTAATCGCGAGCAGATCAAGCAAGGTGTTGGAAAAGCGGCTGGATAGCCCCTCATCTTGAAAACTCGCAGGAATACTCGCCGCTTGATGCAACATCTCGCGCAACGGAATCACCCCTGGACGGCGATCGTCCAGAACCACGGCGGTGCAACCTGCTACGCCTGGCAACCGTTGGCTGAGCAACTGTCGCGGAATGCGGACCAGGTGGTTCTCGGTACCACCCAGACTGAATCGGAACGTTTGGGATGCGTCATAAAGAAACAAACTATCCGCCGCCAGCGTTGCCTTGCGCCCTGCCTGCTCCAGTTCACCATAGCCTCGCCGGGTGAAACCCAGCCACAGGTCCTCATCCGGACCGCTGCGCAAGTGCCGGGGCGCGCGCTCCCAATAATGCAGTGGCGAGGACAGCGTACAGATGTCCAGCGGCCCCATGCCGTGCACCTCCAGCACCCCGTCGAAATCGCTCTGCGCCAACGGTTTGCTGTCCGCCGCCAGGCAATGACGGCACACCACTTCTTTCCAGTAATCAAAGCGACGTGGAGCCGCAACGGCGAGGGTTGAATACTGATTGCTATGGCTCATGGCATTCACCTCTCGGCGGCGACTGAACAATAAGGGCGACGGTAACGTTGACTCCCTATTTAGCAAATACCAGGCCACTCCCCCTTTCGGGTTGCCAACGTCATGTGCGCCTGAAATACCAGACGCTCGCACGCTCGGGATAGAGGCTGCGTGAGCGAATCCCGCTAACGCTTTACACGGATGACGCCTGCCCGTTATCGATACATGCATTCGCCGCCTGACGGTGTGCACGCACCAATACAGCGCATCGTATTCCTGTTTTCAGAGCCTGTCCTTTCTAGCCAAACGGTTGTCCGTACGAGCCAAGCGTACTGCACCGTCCCCGCCTAACTTCTACCCCACACCGTGCCCCTCCAACCCCAACTGATGAGGTGTCCCATGCATCTGCCAGAGCAGCAGCGACAGTCCGATTCATTCTGGCTTTTACAGATGCGCGACCTGGCACCTGAAGAGTTCGCCACCTACCTGTTAGAGCTGGGGACTCTGGCGCTGCGGCGTCGACGAGGTGCGCCAACCTCCAGGTACCCGCGCCCGTCGAAACGTTGAACAGAAAACCGCATACCAACAATAAAACCAAGGAGCCCACCATGGAATCTGCGATCGATAAGCACCTCAAATGCCCACGGACGTTGTCTCGTCGCGTCCCCGATGAATACCAACCGCCCTTCCCCATGTGGGTCGCACGCGCCGATGAGCGAGTGGAACAGGTCGTGATGGGGTATTGGGGTGTGCAATACCGCGGGGAGGACCAGCGAGAAGCGGCTCTGCACGCGATGCGCCACATTGCCGCCAGCCTGGGTTTGCCCGATGGCCCTCTGAGCCATGACCTGACCCACCACACCGACAACAGCGGTTACGACAACCTGATGATCGTCGGTTACTGGAAAGACCCCGCCGCGTATTGCCGTTGGCTGCGCTCGCCTGAGGTAATTGAATGGTGGTCCTCGCAGGATCGCCTGAGCGACGGTCTCGGTTACTTTCGGGAAATTGTCGCGCCGAGGGCCGAGCAGTTCGAGACACTGTATGGCTTTCGCGATGAGTTGCCCGGCGTTGGCGCCGTGATGGACACCATCAGTGACGATATCGAAGAACACGGTTACTGGGGATCGATGCGTGATCGCTTCCCGATTTCCCAGACCGACTGGATGGCTCCTTCCGGTGAACTGACGGTCATCGCCGGCGACCCGGCCACAGGTGGGCGCGTGGTCGTGCAAGGCCACGACAATGTCGCGCTGATCCGCTCCGGCCAGGACTGGGCGGATGCCGGCGAAGAAGAACGATCGCTCTATCTCAACGAAATTCTGCCGACGCTGCAGGCGGGTATGGACTTCCTGCGGGACAATGGCAAGGACCTGGGTTGCTACAGCAATCGCTTCGTGAACTACATCGACCTGGACGGCAACTTCCTGAACCTGAGCTACAACATCGGTCACTGGCGCTCCCTGGAAAAACTCGAGCGCTGGGCCGAATCCCATCCGACCCATCTGCGGATTTTCGTGACCTTCTTTCGCGTGGCCACCAGCCTGTCGAAGTTACGGCTCTATCACGAAGTCTCGGTATCCGACGCCAAGGATCAAGTGTTCGAGTACATCAACTGCCACCCGCAGACCGGCATGTTGCGTGACGCGGTGATCCCTAAACCCTGACGTTTGACGCTACCCGGCGTCCATGGGCGGTCTTGATCCGGATCCGCCCTGACACAGACCTCTCAAACATCTTTTGGCCCTCCATCTCAAGCGGATGGGGTTGGGGGGCCTTTTTGTCAGGAAATCGATCATGAAGTTGAGTCACTCTTTACTCGTGCTGTGCATGCTGCCCTTTGTCAAAAGCCAGGCCATCGAGGTAGCTCCCGGTGATTTCGAACCATTGCCGGCTGGCGCCAACGCCTTGTTGCTCTACTACCAGCACGCCGACCGCTCGGATCTGTACCAGAACGGCCACAAGGTCTCCGACGACGCCAGGCTCAGTTCGGACATCGGCATCCTGCGATATGTGCACGCCATCGGCTTGTCAGAAAACCTCTCATGGGAACCGCAGATTCTGTTGCCTTTCGGCCAGATGAACGCCTCGGGAGATATCGGTGCCTTGGGCGATACCCGCGGCATCGGCGACCCGATCATCACCGCGCCGCTGAAGTGGACGCTGCCCACCGCGAACAAGGACATCTTCGCTTTGGCACCCTACCTGTCCTTTCCGGTGGGGAGCTACGATAAAAACGATGCCCTGAACCTCGGCGAGAACCGCTGGCGCGCCACGCTACAGGCGGCGTACATCCACCATTTCTCCCCGAAATGGGCGCTGGACACGGTGGCTGAAGCCTCATGGGTGTCGGCCAACAATGACTTCGGCCCGACCGGGGCGAAGCTGGAAGAAAACACCCGTTACGAGTACCAGACCGCCGTGCGCTACAACTGGACGCAGAGCACCACCTTCGCCGTTGGCGGCGGCTACATCACCGGCTCGGCGACCACCGTCAACGGGGTCGATCAGCACGACGGGGTCTCCACCTCCTATGGGCGTTTCACCGTCACGCACTTCATCGAGCCCACGCTGCAGATTCAGGCCCAGATCGGCACCGACATTGGGGTCGAACAAGGCTTCAAGGAAGGTGCACGCCTGAACCTGCGCATCTTGAAAGTTTTCTGAGCGCGCCTCGCTCGACAGGTTGTCCTTTTCAACCAAGTGGCTGTCCTTCTCAGCCAAGCGAATGTCGAGAGGGATGCCTAACTTGAACCCTGTTACCCACATCGATTGATGTCGCTCCAGGTACCCGGCGTGAGGTGTTTGCGAACACCATCGAACGCTCCCGTACGGGCTGAACCGTCGTCGATCACAGACAAAAAGAATAGGAAAATCATGGCCATTGTTCGCCCTACCCTCGACCAACTGCAGGACATCGCTGGCCGGCTGAATATGCAGCTGACCCACGAGCAGGCAGCGGAATACCTGGCACTTATGCAGCCAAGTTTCGATGCATATGACCTGGTCGACGAGTTGCCGGATTTCACCCCGCCGGTGCGCTACGACCGCAGTTCGGGCTACCGCCCGTCAAACTCGCACAACCTGCTCAATGCCTGGTATTACAGGACTGAGGTGAATGGCGCCCGTGAGGGCAAACTTGCTGGCAAGACTGTTGCGCTCAAGGACAACATCTCCCTGGCTGGCGTCCCGATGATGAACGGCGCCGCCCCACTGGAAGGCTTCGTACCGAAATTCGACGCTACCGTGGTGACCCGTTTGCTGGACGACGGGGTCACCATTCTGGGCAAGGCGACCTGTGAACACTACTGCCTCTCCGGTGGCAGCCACACGTCTGATCCGGCGCCCGTACATAACCCGTATCGGCACGGTTTCGCTGCTGGCGGATCCTCCTCGGGCAGCGCTGCGTTAGTAGCAGCCGGCGAGGTAGACCTGGCGGTTGGCGGTGATCAGGGCGGCTCCATCCGCATCCCTTCAGCGTTCTGCGGCACCTATGGCATGAAGCCGACTCACGGTTTGGTGCCTTACACCGGCATCATGGCGATCGAAGCCACCATCGACCATGCCGGCCCCATCACCCGCAACGTGCGTGACAACGCGCTGATGCTCGAAGTCATGGCCGGTGCCGACGGACTCGACCCTCGCCAGACCGCTCCTCAGGTCGACGCCTACTGCGATTATCTGGAGCGAGGCGTGAGCGGGCTGCGGATCGGCATCCTGCAGGAAGGCTTCCAGTTGGCCAATCAGGATCCACGTGTTGCCGACAAGGTGCGCAGCGCCATCGCCCGGCTTGAGGTCTTGGGCGCTCGCGTCGAGGAAGTCTCCGTCCCCGAGCACAACCTGGCGGGTTCGCTGTGGCACCCCATCGGCTGCGAAGGCCTGACCATGCAGATGATGCATGGCAATGGCGCAGGCTTTAACTGGAAAGGTCTCTATGACGTCGGCCTGCTGGATAAACAGGCCGGCTGGCGCGAACAAGCGGACGCATTGTCCGCGTCGCTCAAGCTGTGCATGTTCGTCGGCCAATACGGCCTGGATCGTTACAACGGTCGCTTCTACGCCAAGGCTCAGAACATCGCACGCTTCGCCCGGGCCGGTTACGACAAGGCACTGGAAACCTATGACCTTCTGGTCATGCCGACCGTGCCGATCATTGCCCAGCCTCACCCGGAACCCGATTGTTCGATCACCGAGTACGTGGCCCGTGCGCTGGAAATGATCGGCAACACCGCGCCGCAAGACATTACCGGCCATCCGGCCATGTCGATCCCGTGTGGTCTGGTGGACGGCCTGCCCGTGGGGTTGATGTTCGTTGGCAAGCACTATGCCGAAGGCACGATTTACCAGGCGGCGGCAGCGTTCGAGGCCGCTGTCGACTGGAAGACGTTGTAAGCCCACCTCACCCGACCTCCCGGACATCAATAAAAAACCGGGGGCTGTTCTTCACTTTTTTTGACCGTGTTAAACCGATGAGGAGTTACACCATGAGCGCCACTGTATCCCCAGCATCCACTTCGACGCCCAGCGAACGGGCCTGGGCCTTGTTCAAGGTCATGAAAGACAAAGAACTGATTCCAGAGGGCTATATCGAGCAGCTAACCGAATTGATGGTGCACCAATGGAGTCCGGAAAACGGCGCCCGTGTAGTCGCCAAGGCGTGGGTCGATCCGCAGTTCCGGGAGCTGTTGCTCAAAGACGGCACTGCAGCGTGTGCGCAGTTCGGTTTCACTGGTCCGCAAGGCGAATACATCGTCGCCCTTGAGGATTTGCCCCAGCTGAAAAATGTCATCGTCTGCAGCCTGTGCTCCTGCACCAACTGGCCGGTCCTGGGGTTGCCGCCGGAGTGGTACAAGGGTTTTGAGTTCCGGGCACGCCTGGTTCGTGAAGGACGCACCGTGCTGCGTGAGATGGGCACAGAGTTACCAAGCGATGTGGTCGTCAAAGTCTGGGATACCAGCGCAGAAAGCCGCTACCTGGTCCTGCCCTTAAGGCCCGAAGGCTCCGAGCACATGAGTGAAGAAGAGCTTCAGAAACTGGTGACCAAGGATGTGCTGATCGGGGTTGCCTTGCCCCGCGTACGTTGACCCAAACGACTCTTCATCTTCTAGTTTTCGGAGGTTCTATTATGGATGGCTTTCACGATCTCGGCGGTTTTCAAGGCTTTGGCAAGGTTCCCCACATCATCAATAGCCAGGATTACAAGCAAGTATTCAAACAGGAATGGGAGCACCTGGCTTATAGCCTGATGTTTATCGGCGCCGACCAATTGAAAAAATTCAGCGTCGACGAAATCCGTCACGCCGTCGAACGACTTGATGTCCGCCAGCACGTTGGCACGCAATATTACGAACGCTACGTCATTGCCACGGCCACCTTGCTGGTCGAAACCGGCGTCATTACCCAGGACGAACTCGATCAGGCGCTGGGTTCACCCTTCAAATTGGCCAACCCTTCCCACGACAAGGGCCGCCCCGCCATCACCGGCCGCCCGCCATTTGAAGTGGGCGACCGGGTAGTGGTTCGCGACGAATACGTGGCCGGCCACATACGCATGCCGGCCTATGTACGCGGCAAGGAAGGCATCGTCCGACACCGCACCTCGGAAAAATGGCCGTTCCCGGATGCCATCGGTCACGGCGATTTGAGCGCGGCGCATCAGCCGACCTATCACGTTGAATTCCAGGTAAAGGACCTGTGGGGTGATGCCGCGGACGATGGCTTCGTGGTCGTCGACCTGTTCGAAAGCTACCTGGACAAGGCCGTCGACACGAAAAGGGTGGCCGCATGATTGACGGGGCCCTATCGGGCCGGTTGCCGGTGACGGTCCTTTCGGGCTTCCTCGGCTCCGGCAAGACGACCCTGCTCAACCACATCCTGCGCAACCGCGCAGGCATGCGGGTGGCAGTCATCGTCAACGACATGAGCGAAGTCAACATCGACGCCGCGGACGTGGCACGCAACGTGTCGCTGCACCGCGGCAGCGATGAACTGGTCGAGATGAGCAACGGCTGCATCTGCTGCACGCTACGCGCTGATCTGCTTGAGCAGATCAGCCTGCTGGCGCGTCAGCAGCGCTTCGATTACCTGCTGATCGAATCCACCGGGATCTCCGAACCGATGCCGGTCGCCGAGACTTTCGCCTTCCTAGATTCGCAAGGCTTCAGCTTGAGCGAACTGGCGCGGCTCGACACCTTGGTCACCGTTGTCGATGGCAGCAACTTCCAGGCGCTGCTGACCTCCCGGGACACGGTCGGCGACGAGGACGAAACGGGCACGCCATTACGCCACTTGTCCGATCTGCTGATCGAACAGGTGGAGTACGCCAACGTCATCCTCGTCAGCCGGCTGGACCTGATAGGCGAGAAAGGCTTTCTGGAACTGAGCGCCGTTCTCGCGGGCCTCAATCCGCAGGCCGAAATTCTGCCCATGACCTACGGTGCCGTCGATCTGTCGAAGATCCTCGACACCGGTCGCTTCGATTTGCCGAGTCTGGTGCAGTCACCCGGCTGGATGAAAAGCCTGGAATCGAGTGACGATCGTCCTCCCGAGTCGGACACCTATGGAATTGCTTCGTGGGTGTATCAGGAGCGTGCGCCATTCCATCCGCAACGTCTGCTGGAGTTCCTGCAGCGGCCGTGGCAAAACGGGCGGCTACTGCGTTGCAAAGGCTACTTCTGGGTTGCCAGTCGGCATCTGGACATTGGCATGCTGGTGCAAAGTGGCGGGCAATTTCGTTGGGACTATGTCGGCCACTGGTGGACATTCATTGCGCAATCGCAATGGCCTCAGGATGACTATCGCCGCGCAGGGATAATGGCCAAATGGGACGAGATCACCGGGGATTGCCGACAGGAAATAGTCTTCATCGGCCAGGGTGTCGACCTGGATATTTTGAAGCGGCAATTGGACGCCTGTCTGCTGACCCCGCAAGAGATCATGGAAGGTCCACACACGTGGCCAACCTTGCCAGGCGCAACAACCTTCGACCTCAAGGCATTGTCACCCTGATCGCTCGGTAACCCGTCTATCAATGCACAACGATAGCGAGGCCGCACTAGCCTCGTTATGACCTGTAACCTCAACTTCACGGACTGAGAAGCGCTGCATGTTGTTCTTCAGCACAACGACCCGCCGGACACTGGCGTAGCCCTCGCCCCACCAAGATTTGGTCTTACCGTCATTCACACGATTGCGATTGGTTCGGGCCACTGCGATCTGACCTGCGAGCGATTCGCCACGGGCTTTCCCCAAAAGTGTACTCGCGAGGATATCGCGATCTTTTTCAGTTTCGGCCATATGTTTCTCCGGGCGTAAAAAAGCCCGCACTTGGCGGGCCTGGGGAATACCTCAGCTATTTGTTTACTCAGCACTCATTTTCAGAAAAGAATCGCTCCGGGACGTACTTTTGACGCCTGAAATCGATAGTTGGACATCCATCACCCCCGAGCTACCATCAGGGAATGGATGATACTGACCTGGGCAACGTATGAGCACCGAACCTAAGCACGGATGGAAATGGGCTTACCAAAAACTGCGTGGGATGGACTGTTCACGCGGGACAGCCTTCTACAGAGCAACGCTTTATTCCCTTCGGGGCGATACGGGGTCGTTTTACGTTGATCGCAGCTGGGAGAAGGTTCGCCTTCGACGCTGATTGCATCACTCGTTCTGCGACGTTCTGATCGATACTTTCAACCACGCCACGGCAAAGGGACTGTGCCCCCACAACCCCGCCGCCAGTACGATCAATCGCATCGAGAAGAAACAGCGCAAACGCCATACCGTCGAAGGTCTTAAAGTGATCAGGGAAAAGGCGCCAGCCTGCTACAGACCGCGATTGGTTTTGCGCAGGCACAAAAAAGCCGATCTAACTGATCGGCTTAAGTGTCTGATTTTACTCAGGAATAATGGTCGGGACGGAGTGATTCGAACACTCGACCCCTAGCACCCCATGCTAGTGCGCTACCGGACTGCGCTACGCCCCGACTAGGCGTGTTATCCGTTCCTCACCTCGAGGAACGCTCAAGAATATATCGCAAGCTTTTGAAAACTGGAAGTATTTAAAAGCGAGAATTTATTTCTTGAGTACCACCAGAACATCTTCGAGCTCGGCGATCATCTGGCGGATCATTTGCTTGTATTGGGTGGTGTCGTCTTTGGCTTCATCACCGGACAAACGCAGGCGCGCTCCGCCGATGGTGAACCCCTGATCATAAAGAAGCGCGCGGATCTGCCGGATCATCAGCACGTCCTGGCGCTGATAATACCGGCGGTTTCCGCGGCGTTTGACAGGGTTGAGCTGAGGAAACTCCTGCTCCCAGTAGCGCAGCACGTGTGGTTTTACCGCACACAGCTCGCTGACTTCACCAATGGTGAAGTAGCGTTTGCCCGGGATGACGGGGAGCTCGTCGTTATGACTTGGTTCCAGCATAAGCCTCAACTCGGGCCTTCAACTTCTGCCCTGGACGAAAGGTGACCACACGGCGAGCCGTGATCGGGATTTCTTCCCCCGTTTTCGGATTGCGGCCAGGCCGCTGGCGTTTGTCCCGAAGGTCGAAATTGCCGAAACCGGACAATTTGACTTGTTCGTTGTCTTCGAGAGCGTGCCTGATTTCTTCAAAAAACAGTTCGACCAATTCCTTGGCCTCCCGTTTATTCAGGCCCAGCTCCTCATACAGACGTTCCGCCATCTCAGCTTTCGTCAGAGCCCCCATACGTCACTTCCTTAACGTGGCGTTCAACCTTTGTTCGAGCGAGGTGAGGATGTTTTGCGTTGCGGTATTCACCTCATCGTCATTAAGAGTGCGCGATGGATGCTGCCAGGTCAAGCCGACTGCAAGGCTTTTTCTATCAGGATCAATGCCTTTACCCTGATACACGTCAAATAGCCTGAGGTCTGTCAGCCATTCGCCTGCATTTTCACGGATTACGTCCAGTACAGCCGTGGCTGCAACGTCTTTGTGCGCAATCAGTGCAAGGTCACGACGCACTTCAGGAAAGCGCGATAACTCGTGGAATTTCGGCATTTTGCCCGACGCCACTTCCGCCAGAACCAACTCGAAGACGAAGACCGGACGGTCGAGACCGAGGGTTTTCGACAATTCGGGGTGGATCGCGCCAATGAAGCCGACCAGACGACCATCGCGTTCGATGCGTGCGGTTTGGCCCGGGTGCAATGCCGGGTGCTTGCCTGGCACGAAAGTGAACGAATCCAGGGCACCGGCGAAGCCCAGCACAGCTTCCACGTCAGCCTTGACGTCAAAGAAGTCGACGGTATCGCGACCCTGCGCCCAGCCTTCCGGCAAGCGACTGCCGCAAACCACACCAGCGAGCATCGGCTCTTGCTTCAAACCTTCAAGCTGACCAACAAAACGCAGGCCGCTTTCGAACAGACGCACGCGATCCTGCTGGCGGTTCAGGTTGTGCTGAAGCGCCTTGACCAGACCCGGCCACAAGGACGAACGCATGGCGGCCATGTCATTGGAGATCGGATTGGCGAGCAGCAACGGCTCAACACCCGGATTAAACAGTTCGAACTGTTTCGGATCGATGAAGCTGTAGGTAATTGCTTCCTGATATCCACGGGCAACCAGCAGGCGGCGCAGTTCAGGCAGGTCGCTACGAGCTTCGGCCTTGGCTTGCGGCGCCAGACGCGCTTGCGGATAACGAACCGGCAGACGGTTGTAGCCGTACAGGCGTGCCAGTTCTTCGATCAGGTCGACTTCCAGACTGATATCGAAGCGATGGCTTGGCACTTCTACACGCCACTGCCCTGCCCCGTCGGCAGTAATGGCCAGGCCCAAGGCATTGAGCAGGCGCTCCACTTCAGCCGAATCCATTTCCATACCCAGCATCTGGGTAATGCGCTGGGCACGCAGGGTGACCGGAGCAATTTTCGGCAGGTGCTGTTCGCTGACGGTCTCGATGATCGGACCCGCTTCACCGCCGGTGATTTCCAGCAGCAGGCCAGTCGCGCGCTCCATGGCCTCGCGGGCCAGTTGCCAGTCCACGCCACGCTCATAGCGATGGGATGCATCGGTGTGCAGGCCATAGGAACGGGCCTTGCCTGCTACGGCGATCTGGTCGAAGAAGGCGCTTTCCAGGAACACATCACGGGTGGTCGCGGACACACCGCTGTGCTCGCCACCCATGACGCCGGCGATTGCCAGTGCGCGGGAGTGGTCGGCAATCACCAGCGTATCGCTGCGCAGGCTGACTTCCTGACCGTCGAGCAGCACCAGCTTCTCGCCGTCTTCGGCCATGCGCACACGGATGCCGCCGTTGATTTCGGCGAGATCGAAGGCGTGCAGTGGCTGACCCAGCTCCAGCATCACGTAGTTGGTGATGTCGACGGCAGCATCGATGCTGCGTACGTCGGCACGACGCAGGCGCTCTACCATCCACAGCGGCGTAGGCCTGGACAGGTCGACGTTACGGATCACACGACCCAGATAACGCGGGCACGCGGCGGGCGCCAACACTTCTACCGAACGCACTTCGTCGTGCACGGCAGGCACCGAAGCCACTACCGGACGGCTGACCGGAGCGGCGTACAAAGCACCCACTTCACGGGCCAGGCCGGCCAGGGACAGGCAGTCGCCGCGGTTCGGGGTCAGGTCGACCTCGATGCTGGCGTCTTCCAGGTCCAGGTAAACACGGAAATCCTCACCCACCGGCGCATCGGCCGGCAGCTCCATCAGACCGTCGTTACCTTCACCGACCTGCAGCTCGGATTGCGAGCACAGCATGCCGTTGGATTCAACGCCACGCAGCTTGGCCTTCTTGATCTTGAAGTCACCTGGCAACTCGGCGCCGATCATGGCGAAAGGAATCTTCAGGCCCGGGCGCACGTTGGGCGCACCGCAAACCACCTGGAAGGTTTCCGAACCGTTGCTGACCTGGCATACGCGCAGCTTGTCGGCGTCCGGGTGCTGTTCGGTGCTCAGCACCTCGCCAACCACCACGCCACTGAAAACACCGGCGGCCGGCGTAACGCTATCGACCTCAAGACCGGCCATCGACAGACGAGCAACCAGCTCGTCGCGACTTACCTGCGGGCTAACCCAGCCACGCAGCCATTGTTCACTGAATTTCATCCTGCTCTCCTAAGAATTCGTTACGACTAGCGAAATTGCGCGAGGAACCGCAAGTCGTTGTCGAAGAACAGACGCAAGTCGTTCACGCCGTAACGCAGCATGGCCAGACGCTCAACGCCCATGCCGAAGGCAAAGCCCGAGAACTCTTCCGGGTCGATCCCGGACATGCGCAGCACGTTCGGGTGAACCATGCCGCAGCCCATCACTTCCAGCCAGCCGGTCTGCTTGCAGACGCGGCAGCCTTTACCGCTGCACATCACGCATTCCATGTCGACTTCAGCGGATGGCTCGGTGAACGGGAAGTACGAAGGACGGAAACGCACCGCCAGTTCCTTTTCGAAGAACACCCGCAGGAACTCTTCGATGGTGCCTTTGAGGTCGGCGAAATTGATGTCGCGATCGATCAACAGGCCTTCGACCTGGTGGAACATCGGCGAGTGGGTGATATCGGAGTCGCTGCGGTAGACGCGGCCCGGGCAGACGATGCGGATCGGCGGCTGCTTGGACTCCATGGTGCGGACCTGTACCGGCGAGGTATGGGTGCGCAACAGCATGTTCGCATTGAAATAGAAGGTGTCATGCATCGACCGGGCCGGGTGATGGCCTGGGATGTTGAGCGCTTCGAAGTTGTGATAGTCGTCTTCGACCTCAGGGCCTTCGGCGATGCCGTAGCCGATACGGGTGAAGAACTGTTCGACGCGTTCCAGAGTGCGGGTAACCGGATGCAGACCACCGGAGGTCTGACCGCGGCCGGGCAGGGTCACGTCAATGGACTCGGCGGAGAGTTTGGCAGCCAGATCGGCTTCTTCAAACAATGCCTTGCGCGCATTAAGGACCTCTGTGACACGCTCCTTGGCAACGTTGATCAGCGCACCGACCTGCGGACGCTCTTCTGCCGGCAAATTCCCCAGGGTCTTCATCACCTGAGTCAATTCACCCTTCTTGCCAAGGTAGTGAACCCGGATTTGCTCCAGGGCATTGATATCTTCAGCGCTTTGCACAGCCTCTAGTGCTTGAGAGACGAGCGCATCCAGGTTTTCCATGTACAGACTCCAGATACAAAATAGGGGAAGAGCTTGAAGGCTCTTCCCCTATTTATGACGTTTAACACCTGACCCCACAGATGCGAGGCCGGGTGACTGTCGGGGGTACTTAAGCCAAGGTGGCTTTAGCTTTCTCGACAATCGCAGCAAACGCCGCTTTTTCGTTCACTGCCAGATCAGCCAGAACCTTACGGTCGATCTCGATGGACGCTTTTTTCAGGCCGGCGATGAAACGGCTGTAGGACAGACCGTTGATACGAGCACCAGCGTTGATACGAGCGATCCACAGAGCGCGGAACTGACGTTTTTTCTGACGACGGTCACGGTAGGCGTATTGGCCTGCCTTGATTACCGCTTGCTTGGCAACACGGAATACGCGGGAGCGTGCGCCGTAGTAGCCTTTAGCAAGTTTCAGAATTTTTTTGTGACGCTTACGGGCAATGACGCCACGCTTTACACGAGCCATGAGTTACTTCCTCTATTCTTGACTAAAATTAACGAAGGCGCAGCATGCGCTCGACTTTTGCCACGTCAGACGGATGCAGCAAGCTGCTACCGCGCAGTTGACGCTTACGCTTGGTCGACATTTTGGTCAGGATGTGGCTCTTGAAAGCGTGCTTGTGCTTGATACCGTTAGCAGTTTTCAGAAACCGCTTAGCAGCACCACTTTTGGTCTTCATTTTTGGCATGTTCGGATACTCCGCATTCAGTTGATAAACATAATCAGAAGGCCTGCCGTGCCCTGTTGATTACTTCTTCTTTTTCGGGGCGATGACCATGATCAGCTGGCGTCCTTCCATCTTAGGATGCTGTTCGACCGAACCGTACTCGAGCAAGTCACCTTCAACTCGCTTGAGGAGTTCCATCCCCAGCTCCTGGTGGGCCATCTCACGGCCGCGGAATCGCAAGGATACCTTGGCCCTGTCCCCGTCACTCAGGAAACGTACCAGGTTGCGCAGTTTTACCTGGTAATCCCCTTCCTCCGTCCCTGGACGAAACTTGATTTCTTTAACCTGAATCTGCTTCTGGTTTTTCTTGGCCGCAGCAATCTGCTTCTTCTTTTCGAAGATCGATTTGCCGTAGTCCATCAGTTTGCAAACAGGTGGTACTGCATCGGCGGAAATCTCCACCAGATCCAGCTTGGCCTCTTCAGCCTTAAGAAGCGCGTCTTCGATTGACACAATCCCGAGCTGTTCACCTTCAGCCCCAATTAACCGAACCTCGCGTGCCGAGATATTCTCGTTGATCGGGGCTTTCGGTGCAGTTCGTTTATCTTGTCTCATTTCACGCTTAATAATAATTACTCCGAATCTTGGCGACCACGCCGGGAAACCGCTTGGGCGAGGAACTCAGCGAACTGGGCGACGGGCATCGAGCCCAGGTCAGCACCTTCACGAGTACGCACAGCGACAGTCTGCATCTCGACTTCCCGATCTCCGATAACCAAGAGATAAGGAACCTTGAGCAAAGTATGCTCGCGGATTTTAAAGCCGATCTTTTCATTTCTCAAGTCAGACTTGGCACGAAACCCGCTTTCGTTGAGAGTTTTTTCCACTTCGGCGGCAAAATCAGCCTGTTTATCAGTGATATTCATCACCACTGCCTGGGTCGGAGCCAGCCACGCAGGGAACGCGCCCTCGTAATGCTCGATCAGGATTCCGACGAACCGCTCGAAGGACCCCAGGATCGCCCGGTGCAACATCACCGGATGCTTGCGGCTGTTGTCTTCGGAGACGTATTCGGCTCCCAGACGCACAGGCAGGTTAAAATCGAGCTGCAGGGTACCACATTGCCAGACGCGACCGAGGCAATCTTTCAGCGAGAACTCGATCTTCGGACCGTAGAACGCACCCTCGCCCGGCTGCAGATCGTACGGCAGGCCCGCGCTGTCAAGGGCTGCGGCCAGTGCAGCTTCGGCGCGATCCCAAAGCTCGTCGGAACCGACGCGTTTTTCCGGACGAGTGGACAGCTTCATCTCGACATCTTTAAAGCCGAAATCGGCGTAGACGTCCATGGTCAGCTTGATGAACGCGGCGGACTCGGCCTGCATCTGCTCTTCGGTGCAGAAGATGTGGGCGTCGTCCTGGGTGAATGCGCGCACACGCATGATGCCGTGCAAGGCACCCGATGGCTCGTTACGGTGGCATGCACCGAACTCGGCCAGGCGCATCGGCAGCTCGCGGTAGCTCTTCAGGCCCTGGTTGAACACCTGCACGTGGCAAGGGCAGTTCATTGGCTTGATCGCGTAGTCGCGGTTTTCCGACTGGGTGGTGAACATGTTGTCGGCGTAGTTGGCCCAGTGCCCGGATTTCTCCCACAGGCTGCGGTCAACCACTTGCGGCGTCTTGATTTCGAGATAGCCGTTGTCGCGCTGAACCTTGCGCATGTACTGCTCGAGCACCTGGTACAGAGTCCAGCCGTTCGGGTGCCAGAACACCATGCCCGGCGACTCTTCCTGGGTGTGGAACAGGCCCAGGCGCTTGCCGATCTTGCGGTGGTCGCGTTTTTCGGCTTCTTCGATGCGCTGGATGTAAGCCGCCAGTTGCTTCTTGTCCGCCCATGCGGTGCCGTAGACGCGCTGCAATTGCTCGTTTTTGGCATCGCCACGCCAGTAGGCGCCGGACAGCTTGGTCAGCTTGAAGGATTTCAGGAAGCGGGTGTTCGGCACGTGCGGACCGCGGCACATGTCGACGTATTCTTCGTGGTAATACAGGCCCATGGCCTGTTCGTTCGGCATGTCCTCGACCAGGCGCAACTTGTAGTCTTCGCCACGAGCCTTGAACACTTCGATCACTTCGGCGCGCGGAGTGACTTTCTTGATCACGTCGTAATCTTTCTCGATCAGCTGCTGCATGCGCTGTTCGATGGCCGCCAGGTCGTCCGGAGTGAAAGGACGCTCGAAGGCGATGTCGTAATAGAAGCCTTCGTCGATGACCGGCCCGATGACCATTTTGGCGGTCGGGTACAACTGCTTGACCGCGTGGCCAACCAGGTGGGCGCAAGAGTGGCGAATGATCTCCAGCCCCTCTTCATCCTTTGGCGTGATGATTTGCAGCGACGCGTCGCTGTCGATGATGTCACTGGCGTCGACCAGCTTGCCATCGACCTTGCCGGCAACGGTGGCCTTGGCCAGGCCTGCACCGATGGAGGCGGCGACCTCGGCTACGGAAACCGGGTGATCGAATGAACGTTGACTGCCGTCGGGAAGAGTAATAGTTGGCATGGCGCCTCCTCTCCTAGTGGTGACCCCTACCAAAGGTCACGTGGGTTGGGATGAGCCAGTACAAGATCCGGTCCAGGCCATTCAATGACGAACGCCTGCCTTACAGCGGCAGGAGCCTTGCGGCCAACCGGAAAACCGAACCAGAGTGACTGGGATTCAAATCAGGGTTAATCGCGCATCTGCCGCCACCGGGACTGAAGGTCCATCGGAGCCTGCAAACGCCCGAGCGGGGCATGCTAGCACAGATGAACGGTTATCGGCCTGCACGCAATCAGACGGTGAAAATTTCCTCACTTTCTTGGCGCAAAGTGAACTTGAGATATACGAGATGCCTCAAACTGACTGAGAATCGCCACAGATATCGACCCCAAGGAGTTCCTGTCATGCGCCTTATCCGTCTTTTTGCCTTTGCCGCCCCGCTTGCCCTGTTGCTGCCACTGAGCGCACACGCTGCCTGGCCAAATGGTGTGAAAGCCCAGTACATGAGCGATTGCACAAAAGCTGCCAGCCAAACTGTCAACCCGGCCGAAGCGAAGAAGCACTGCTCGTGCGGCGCCGACGTTCTCGAGAAGAAATTCACCACCCAGGAGATCGCGCAGTTGATGGACAAGAACAATCCAGCCGGCCCTGAATTGAGCCAACGCGCACTGAAAGAAATCTCGGTGTGCCGAGTCCAGAAATAGCGTTGCACAGGACGTTTTTTGAGTGATCCGGGGGCCAAAAACAGCCAAATATCGGCTGATTCACATAATTTACGCAG
Organism: Pseudomonas sp. GM33; assembly: GCF_000282295.1. Classification (NCBI taxonomy): domain Bacteria; kingdom Pseudomonadati; phylum Pseudomonadota; class Gammaproteobacteria; order Pseudomonadales; family Pseudomonadaceae; genus Pseudomonas; species Pseudomonas sp. GM33. The sequence continues at coordinate 50,026 of NZ_AKJO01000094.1, read as the reverse complement.
CTTTTACGGGTTTTTTTACTCCCCTGTTTTGCCGCGCAAACCCCCTGAAACCGGGGCTCACAGCCATTCCTGGTGGTGAAAGACGTGCAATATGAAAGCAAACAGCGCGTCTGGGGGGGTCCCAAACCGAACATTTCGACTATGATACTCGGGTGTGCCCAGTTGGCCTGAGCAGCACAGTACTACTGAAAATATATGTTTCTTGGAGATACACCATGTCTAATCGCCAAACCGGCACCGTTAAATGGTTCAACGATGAAAAAGGCTTCGGCTTCATCACTCCTCAAGGTGGCGGTGACGACCTGTTCGTACACTTCAAAGCTATCGAAAGCGACGGTTTCAAAAGCCTGAAAGAAGGCCAGACTGTTTCCTTCGTGGCTGAGAAAGGCCAAAAGGGTATGCAAGCTGCTCAAGTTCGCCCAGAGTAATTTCCAGGCGCACTAAAAAAACCCCGTCCATGTGACGGGGTTTTTTATGGGTGAAACAAAAGCCTGGGGATCAGCCGCAGTTGACCCGGGTGACCACCCTGGCGGCATCGGTGTTCAGGTTCAGGCGATCGGAACGGTACTCCAGCGTCACCATATCGGTCGGCAGCAGGAACCGCGCGCTTTGCGCCCCTGCGCGGGTACGTGCCTGCTCAAGCAGCTGCGGCGATGCCTGTTTGCCAATGGTGAACTCGGCAGCCTTCGCTTCACAACGGCTGTGACCCGTGTCAGTCGTCGCCACATCCGTGTTTGCCGACTCCGTAGAGGCAGTGCTGCAACCGGCCAGCGTGGCAACGGCCAGCAAAGTACCCAATGACGCGAGCTTCCAAGGCATGAAGCCTCCTTATTCAATGATTAAGCTGAGATCGTGCGACAACCAGACTGGCGTTTGGTTTCACAGGCAGCGCCAGCACCCTGCCCGCAATCCGCACGAGCCGCGATTCTGCCTGAGCGCCGCTCTGCCCTTAATCACTGAATCGTGACTGAATATGAACAACGCTCAATAGACGTCGATGTAGTCGTAAGGCGGATTGGGCCAGTTCTCTTTCAAGGCATTGAAGATTTGCATGACCCAGACTTCATCGCTGGCCGCGACTCGTCCGACATAACCGGAGCCCTTGGCCCAGGTTTCGAGCCGGAACAACAACCCGTCGATATCGGTACCGCCCACGACACCCGAGGAGATGTACGCAATACCTCCCTTGGTGACCCGCAACTGGGTGTGCTCATCGTCACTGGCGCCGGCCAGCAACTGACGCACCGCCTCGAGGGTCAGGCCATCCGGGGAGTTCAAATCGATCTGCACAGCGCGCTCCTTGAAAATTCGACAGAGACCAAGTGTCGCACAGCCCTCTTTTCATGCCTAAGTCGACGTGTCAAAAGCCTCGCAAAATGGTTAACTCGGCACTCAGACTTCCCCCCCCGACTTCACGAGTGCCATCATGACCACCGTAAGCATCGACGCCGACATCAAGGCCAAGTGGCAGGACGGCCACAGCTCCTACAGTCCAAGCAGCACGGAAGAGCTTGCCATTATCGGTATCGACCTGCTGGTCAGGGACCTGGGAACCGAAGCCGCCCAATCGTTCATCGAGCAGATTTTCGAGAAGCATCTGTCGGACCAGCAGTCCGAAACGGTCAGCGGACGGGAGTGAACCCCGAAGGCAGGCACCTGCGGGAGATGATACTTACTTCAGACGGGCCAGACGCTCGGTCAGCAGATCGAAGAAACCCTGGGCATCGCCGCTCTCAACCCAGAACGCATTCTTCGGCGCTTTCAATCCATCATACCAGTCAACGATGGTTTGCCCGAAAGTCGGTCCCTCGCGGCTGTCGACCACCACGTTGACCGAGCGGCCGCTGAACAATTGCGGCTTGAGCAGGTAAGCGACCACCGTGGCGTCATGCACCGGGCCACCCGAAATGCCGTAGTGCTCCATTTCGCCTTTGATGTATTCATTGAGAATGTCGCCCACCAAACGGCCGGCATTGTTGTTCAGCGCAGCAATCTGTTGCAGACGCGCTTCGCTGGTCAGGATCTTGTGGGTCACATCCAGCGGCAGGTAAGTCAGCTTCACGCCACTCTTGAGCACCACTTCGGCGGCTTGCGGATCGGCGAACAGGTTGAATTCTGCCACCGGCGTGATGTTGCCGCCGTTGAAGTGCGCACCGCCCATGACCACCACTTCCTTGATGCCCTGGACGATACCCGGCGCCTGGATCAGCGCCAGGGCCAGGTTGGTCTGCGGGCCAAGCATGGCGATGGTAATGCTGTGGGGCTCGGCGGATTTCAGGGTGTCGATGAGATAAGCGATGGCACTGCCCTTGGCCAGGCCTTGCTTGGGTTCATGCACGGCAATGCCGGACAACCCTTCCTTGCCATGAATGTCCTCGGCATAGATGGGGGTGCGCATCAGGGGCTTCGGCGCGCCCGCATAGACCGGCACCTCTTCGCGCCCCGCCCACTCCCGGGCCAGTCGCGCATTGCGCGAGGTCTTGTCGAGGCGAACGTTGCCCGCAACGGTGGTCAGTGCCCGGACATTCAGCTCGTCCGGCGACGCCAGGGCGAACAACAGGGCAACGACATCGTCAGCCCCCGGATCGGTGTCGATGATCAAGTCGATTTTTTGTGCCGCCTGGGCGTTCGTTGCGGTAATCAGGGACAAAAGCAGCAGACTCCGGAGCAGTGGATGCAGTTTCCGAGCGTAGCGATACGTGGCGCGCTCCTTGCGCCAGGGAAATCAAAGCACAGACAGCCAGTCAGAATGTTACGCCAGCGACCAGCACAATATTGCAGTACGGTTGGCACTCGCCGGTACGAACAATCGCCCTCGCTTGCCGGCTCAGGACCTTGAATTGTTCATGACTGAGCACCTCACGCCGCCCCAGTGCGCCTTCGCCGTTCAGTTCATCCAGTGCGATCAGTGCCAACGGTTTCTTATCGAAAATCTCCTGAGCCAGCACATGGCTTTCGACCTGCATCTCACTGAGCACCACCTTCAGGGTGCTGACAAAATCCGGAATGCCCCGGGTCAAGGCCAGGTCGATCAATTCAACGCCAGGTGGAACCGGAAGACCGGCGTCACCGATGACGACCATGTCGCCATGCCCCAATGAGGCGATCAGCCGTGACAAAGCGATGTTAAGCAAGGGAGTCTTTTTCATGGGGTTTTAAACGCCTGTACATCGCTCAAGGCGGGAATCGACGGTTGCGCGCCGGCACGGGTGACCGACAGCGCCGCAGCCACCTGCCCGAAGCGGATTGCCTGCACCTCATCCTGACCCGCAGCCAACGCCGCAGCGAAACCACCGACGAACGTATCGCCCGCCGCCGTGGTGTCGACAGCCTTCACGACCGGCGCGGGGAAATGCTCGAAGCGCTGACCATCGGCAAACAGCGAACCTTGCGCGCCGAGGGTGATGATCACCTTGCCGGCGCCCAGGGCAATCAGCCGGGTCGCCGCGGCTTGCGCACTCTCCAGGGAGTCCACAGTCACTCCGCTCAAGGCCGACGCTTCGCTCTCGTTGGGAATCAGATAATCGATAGACCGGTACCAGTGCGATGGCAACGGACGGCTGGCCGGCGCCGGGTTGAGGATGACCGTCTTGCCCAGCTCACGACCCCGCTTGAGCGCATGGCCAACGGAGGCATCGGGCACTTCCAGCTGACAGATGAGCACGTCCGCCGCCTGTATCACCGAATCAAAACGGTCAATGGCTTCAGCGGTCAATGCACCGTTGGCACCGGGAACGATCACGATGGTGTTCTGACTGCTGTCGTCGACCACGATCAACGCCACGCCGCTGGAACCGTCAATGGTGCTCACCGCCTGGCAATCGATCTGCTCGGCCAACAGCGCCCCGCGCAGTGCGTCGCCATAGGCGTCATTGCCCACGCAGCCGATCATCGACACTTGGGCCCCGAGCCGCGCCGCCGCCACGGCCTGATTGGCGCCCTTGCCACCGGAGACGGTGGCAAACGACTGACCAATCAGCGTTTCACCGCCCTTGGGCAAACGCGGCGCGCGGGTCACCAGGTCCATATTCAAACTGCCTATTACCACTACTTTTGCTGGCATACATTGCTACTCATCGATTCTGTTTCGGCGGCGCTGTCGGTTCAGCGGCTTTCTGTTTTCAACGGCTCTCAACGGCTCTCTGTTTCAACGGCACTGGGCAAACACGCCGGCCAGCGGCGCCGTCGATTCACGGATGACAATACTCGGCGTCACGATCCGCTGATCGGTCGCCAGGCCCGGTGTGGCGATTCGCCGTAACAGCACTTCGGCAGCCATCTCACCGAGTTGCAGGATCGATTGCCCCACCGTGGTCAACGACGGGTAGACATACCGACTCATCTGGATATCGTCGAAACCGATCACCGACAACTCGCTCGGTACGCGAATATTGCGCTCGGCGGCGGCCCGCAGCACACCGATGCCAATCATGTCGTTGGCGGCAAAAATGGCGGTAGGCGGATGGCTTTCCAGCAACATCGCGGCAGCGCTGTAACCGCCGGTGCTGGTGAAATCGCTAGCCAGCATGCGCTCGGGAGAGACTTCGACACCCGCCTCTTCCAAGGCCCTGCGATACCCCGCCAGACGCATCTGCGCCACACTGGTGTTTTCCGGCCCGCTGATCGTGGCGATATCGAGGTGGCCCAACTCCAACAGGTGCCGGGTCGCGAGGTACGCGCCGTATTCATGGTCGATGCGCACCAGGTCGGCATCGACACCGTCCAGTCCGCGGTCGACGATCACCATGGGCGTGCGCACGCCCTTCAGACCCTGTACCAGGCCACTGTCGCCGCCGGCCGAGGCGACGATCAGGCCGTCGATGCGTTTTTCCAGCAGCACACGCAGGTAGCTGCGCTGCTTGTCCGGATTGTCGTCGGAGTTGCACAGGATCACGCAGTAACCGTTTCGCTCGCAGTAATCCTCGATCCCCCTGGCCAGCTCGGCGAAGTACGGGTTGAGGCTGTTGGGAACCAACAGGCCGATGGTCGCCGTGGTCTTGGCCTTGAGTGAACGGGCCACGGCGCTGGGGACGTAGTCGAGGGTCTTGATCGCGGCCTCGACCTTGATCCGGACTTCTTCACTGACCGGGCGTGTCTTGTTCACCACATGGGAAACCGTGGTGTAGGAAATGCCGGCAAGGGCTGCCACATCTTTGATAGTCGCCATGACTCAGGTCCGCCGGCTTGCGCGTTGACTGCGATAAGTGTCCAGCACCACCGCCACCACGATCACCGCGCCGGTAATGATGCGTTTGGTCGGCTCGGTTGCCCCGATCTGCGCCAGCCCCGCGGCCAGCACGGAAATGATCAGGACGCCAAAAAACGTGCTGATCACCGAGCCGCGCCCGCCCATCAGGCTGGTCCCGCCGATCACCACGGCGGCGATCACCTGCAACTCAAGACCGGAGCCGGCATTCGGGTCGGCGGCTTCCAGGCGAGAAATCTGGAACAGCGCAGCAATGCCGGCCAGCAATCCCATCAGACTGAACACCAGGATTTTGTAGGGCTTCGGATTGATCCCTGCCAGCCGCACGGCCTCTTCGTTGGTGCCGATACCGATCAGGTAGCGACCGAACACTGTGCGGGTCAACACGGCCTGGGCGATGAATATGATCAGCAACGCAATGATGAACGAGGGTGAAATGCCGAAGGCGATCGGATTGGACAACCAGGCGAACGCATCGCCGATGTAGGCCGTACGCGACCCGGTCATCTGGTACGCCACCCCGCGTGCCATTTCCAACACGCCCAGGGACACGATGAACGACGGTATCCGCCACGCCACCGTGATCGAACCGGTGAGGGTGCCGGCGAGCGCCGCGACGGCCATGCCGAGCAACGCTGCGGGCAGCACGCTCCAGCCCCAGCCCAGTATCGCCACGCTCACGGTCGAGGCCGCCAGTGCCAGCACCGAACCCACCGACAGGTCGATGCCCCCGATGATCAACACAAAGGTCATGCCGACCGCCAGCACCATCAGGTCCGGAATCTGATTGGCCAGGGTGCTGAACGTATCGTAGGACAGGAAGTGACTGCTCAGCACCGAGAACAGCACGATCATCGCCAACAAGGCACCCGCCAGGCCCAGATAGGTGCCCAGGCCATAGAAGTTGCCACTGCGTGTGCCGGCGATAGAAGCGGTTTTCATGGAAGATCCCTAGGCGCGGCGTCGAAGCGCTGCGCATCACGTTTTTGGTAGCCGGCAAAAGCAGCGGCGAGCAATTCATCCTGGGTCCAGCTGTCGCGATCGAACGTATCGATCAGGCGCCCTGCCGACAGCACACCGATCCGGTCGCAGATCAGCATCAGCTCGCGCAAGTCGCTGGAAACCACCACCAGCGCCTTGCCCTTGCGGGTCAATTCACCGAGCAGGTTGTAGATATCGAACTTGGCGCCGACGTCGATGCCCCGGGTCGGCTCGTCGAACAGCAGCACCGAGCAATCGCGCTCCAGCCAGCGACCGATGACGACTTTCTGCTGGTTACCGCCGGACAGCTCGGACACCAACTGTGCCGGACCGGAGCTGCGAATGCGCATGGCGTCGATCTGCCGCTGGGCCAGGGCGTTTTCGCCATCGTTGTCGACAAGGCCGGCGCTGGAGATGCCGGGCATGTTGCCCAAGGCGATATTGGCACCGATCGACTGCGTCAACAAAAGGCCTTCACCCTTGCGATCTTCAGTGATCAGCGCGATGCCATGCGCGACCGCATCCACCGGCGAACGCACAGTGATGAGCTGCGCCGGCGAGCCCAGGGCAATCGTGCCGCTGTCGGCGATATCGGCTCCGAAGATCAGGCGCAACAACTCGGTGCGCCCCGCGCCGATCAAACCGGAAATGCCGAAAATCTCGCCAGCACGCACTTCGAACGACACGTCGCGAACCTTGTCGGCACGGGTCAGGCCCTTGACCGTCAACACCGGGGCGCCGATCTTGCGCGCCCCAATATCGATGTGTTCGCCGAGCTCGCGGCCAACCATCAGGGTGACCAGTTGCTCGCTGTTGTAGTTGGCCATCGGCGCGACACAGACCAGACTGCCGTCGCGCAGCACGGCAATGCGCTGCGCGACCCGCGCCAGCTCTTCGAGGCGATGAGAGATATAGATGATCGATACGCCGCGAGCCTGCAGGCGGGTGATCTGCTCGAACAGCATTTCGACTTCGCGTGCCGTGAGCATCGCGGTGGGCTCATCAAGAATCAGCACATGGCAATCGCCGATCAGGTTGCGGGCGATCTCTACCATTTGCTGATGACCGATGCCCAGTTCGCCGACCAGGGTATCCGGGTCAATGGCGTCGAGCCCGACCTGAGCCATGGCCTCGAGGGCAGCCTTGCGCAATTGCTTGCGACTGATCCAGCCGCCGCTGTTGGGCAGATTGTGAAGAAACAGGTTTTCCGCCACCGACAGGGTCGGCAGCAGATTGAGTTCCTGCATGACCATGCGGATGCCGAGGTCTTCTGCCTGGCTCCGGCTGCCTGGGCGATAGTCCTGCCCCTGAAACTGCATCTGGCCGGTAGTCGGCGCCACCAGCCCGCCAATGATTTTCGACAGCGTGCTTTTGCCTGCGCCGTTCTCGCCGGTCAGCGCCAGCACTTCACCGCGCATGAGCGTCAGGTCGATGCCGGCCAGGACCGGTTGGGCGTAGGTCTTGCCGATACCGCTGACCGAGAGGACAGCGTTCGTAGCGCAAGCGGACATAAAAACTCTCCACGCGCCCGTCCAGCTGGACGAGCGCCGTTGCGTCGCCAGAAGGTTACTGTGTGACCTGCTCTTTGGTGACCAACTCTACCGGCGTTTCGATCACGCCATTGGCGCCGCCGTCGACCTTCTCGCCCTTGAGAATCTTCAACGCCGTCTCGATGCCGAACACCGCCTGCCTGGCTGCAAACTGGTCGGCAGTGGCGAGCACTCGGCCATCCTTGAGCATCGGCTGGATGGCGTTGATGTTGTCGTAGCCGACCACTTGCACCTTGCCGGCCTTGCCCGCGGCGCGCACGGCAGACACCGCGCCGACCGCCATGCTGTCGTTGCCGGCCAACAGGGCCTTGGTTTGCGGATATTCGCTGAGAATCGAGGCGGCCACCTTGTTGCCTTTGTCGATTTCCCAGTCACCGGATTGCAACGACACGACCTTGATCTGCGCCGCCTCCATCGCATCCTTGAAGCCCGCGGTGCGCTGCTGAGCATTGGTGGTGGTGGACACACCTTCGATGATGCCGACTTCGTCACCAGCCTTCAGCTGTTTGGCCAGGTAATCGCCGACCAGGCGTGCGCCCTTGCGGTTGTCCGGGCCTACGAACGGAATACTGATGTTTTTGCTTTTGACCACGGTGGGGTCCAGCTGGTTGTCGATGTTGATCACGGTGATACCGGCATCGATGGCTTTCTTGATCACCGGCACCATGGCCTTGGAGTCTGCCGGCGCAATCACCAGCGCATTGACCTTGGCCAGGATCATCTGCTCGACGATCCGCGTCTGGCCGGCGGTGTCGGTTTCATCCTTGATGCCGTTGGAGATCAACTCGAATTCGCCGGAGTGATCTTTCTGATAGGCCTTGGCGCCGTCTTCCATGGTCAGGAAAAACTCGTTGGCCAGGGATTTCATGACCAGTGCGACTTTCGGTTTTTCTGTGGTTTCAGCGAAGGCAGAAGAGACAGGCAGTGCAGCGGATGCGGCAGCCAGCACAGCGACAGCGAGAAGACGTCCAGCAAATGGCAGCTTCATGGGTTCACTCCGATCTTATGATTATTGTGAGCAACGCTTGCGCTGGCGTAAGCTTCACGACCCACTGTGATGGAAAGCCATTACAAGGGGCGCGCAAACGTTTGCGTGACCCAGACTATGCGAATCCTGCCGGTATTTGTCAACGACCTGAAAAGTGCCTTCAGAGCGGATTGGCGAAAAACGGCACTCAGTTCATGCCGTGGTGTTAACCACCGATCCCGTGCCGGAACCCTTGGTCAACTCTTTGACCAGACTCGCACTCACCTGCAGGATGGCGCCGTTGGTTGCGGCAACCTGCGCCTGAATGGCCGCTACCGCGCTGGTCCTGCCTTCCGGGGTCGGATAGGACGCCGCCTGGGCCTGGGCCAATTGCTGCTGTTGCTCACGCAATTGCTGCTGCAACTCCTTCAGGCGCTTGAGCAGGACCTTCACCGCAAAACTGGTGTTATCACTGGTTTCCGATTCGGCCTGTGCGCCGGCACTTTGTCCCAGACCTGCCGAACCGGTTTTAACCTGGATGCCGTCGCCTTCCTTTACCCCCAGCGCCTGGGCCCCTGCATCCTCTGTCGCATCGCCCGAGGCACGAATGGTCGCCGCAGGCTTCCCCCCGATGGTGATGTTTGCGGCATTCGGGAAGCCAGTGGATAACGACATGTGAACTCCTGCAGAAATAGATCCCTTGAAGGAGCATCGACCGACGCGCGTTTTTCTTTAGTCGTTAACGACGATTTGACGCCCTTAAGTTTTAAACAGGAATCGTGAACAGGACCGCCATGCGTTTCGGAGAGCCGAACGCAAAAGTTAAACATGTTCGGCAATCCGGACGCCCGGCCCCGGAACCGCCTCCGGACACAAACTGCAATACCATTACAAATCATTAAGTTACGCGTGTTTTTCGATTCAGGGTGTTTCTGGTACAGATCCTGCTCTTCTCCCCGCACCTCCGGCGTTCAGATTCGCCCGGGGCGTATCTAGATGAACCTGCATCTGCACCGTCTCACAACTAGAAGAGAAAAATAATGACATCTGCACTCAAGACCTTTGTTCCGGGCGCCTTGGCCCTGCTACTGCTTCTGCCGACCGCCCTTCAGGCCAAAGAAGCCGAAACCCAACAGAAACTGGCCAACGTGGTGATCCTGGCCACCGGTGGCACCATTGCCGGCGCCGGCGCCAGCGCCGCCAACAGCGCGACCTATCAAGCGGCGAAAGTCGGCATTGAACAACTGATCGCTGGCGTCCCAGAACTGAGCCAGGTGGCCAACGTTCGCGGCGAACAGGTCATGCAAATCGCCTCCGAAAGCATCACCAACGAAAACCTGCTGCAACTGGGCCGCCGCGTAGCCGAACTGGCCGACAGCAAAGACGTCGATGGCATCGTGATCACCCACGGCACCGACACCCTGGAAGAAACCGCGTACTTCCTGAACCTGGTGGAAAAAACCGACAAGCCGATCATTGTCGTCGGTTCCATGCGCCCGGGCACCGCGATGTCCGCCGATGGCATGCTCAACCTGTACAACGCGGTAGCCGTGGCCAGCAGCAAGGATGCACGAGGCAAAGGCGTGCTGGTGACCATGAATGATGAAATCCAGTCGGGTCGCGACGTCAGCAAAATGATCAACATCAAGACCGAAGCGTTCAAAAGCCCCTGGGGTCCGCTGGGCATGGTGGTAGAAGGCAAATCCTACTGGTTCCGTTTGCCAGCCAAGCGCCACACCATGGATTCCGAATTCGACATCAAGACCATCAAGAGCCTGCCTGACGTCGAGATCGCCTATTCCTACGGCAATGTCAGCGACACCGCCTACAAGGCCCTCGCCCAATCAGGCGCCAAGGCCATCATCCACGCCGGCACCGGCAATGGCTCGGTATCGTCTCGTGTGGTCCCTGCACTGCAAGCCCTGCGCAAGGACGGCGTGCAGATCATTCGTTCCTCCCATGTCAACGCCGGCGGCTTCGTATTGCGCAACGCCGAACAGCCTGACGACAAATACGACTGGGTCGTGGCCCACGACCTGAACCCGCAAAAGGCCCGGATCCTGGCGATGGTTGCGTTGACCAAGACCAATGACAGCAAAGAGCTGCAGCGGATGTTCTGGGAATACTGATTCGCCCTCGCCCGACCGATCCGGTCGGGCACCCTGTGCGCCATTCTCCAGCCCTGGCGATTGGCGCCGCTCGATCTGACAAAAAAACTCCCTGCGCCTTACACCAAATGGAACAAACGGCTGTCAGAGGATTTTCTTGATTTTTAAGCAGTTGCGAAATTTCCTACAGTTAAATACTGTATGCACGTACAGCTTAATAAGGATAATCCCGTGGACACTACCTCTGCCTCTCCTGACACCTATGTACGCATGGGCCTGCGCGTTCAGAAAATCATCAACTCCCCCACCGCACAAAAGGCCAGGGCAGCACTGATCTTCCGCCTGCCTGACGAGCCGGTGGATGAATGGGAACGCCTGCTGGAAGAAATCGACGAGAACGACAACGTCACCCTCGCCTATCGCGACGATGGCGGCGTGCAGATTTTCTGGGTTGTGCCGAAGGAAGATTGAGTCGATGAGTGCCCGCTGGTTTGCTTTGTTGTTTGTGTTTTTTGCCATGGCGGCGCAAGCCGACGCGCCGCGCACCTTCACCGAAGCGAAAAAGGTCGCGTGGAAGCTCTACGCGCCCCAATCCACCGAGTTTTACTGTGGCTGCAAGTACACCGGCAACCGGGTGAACCTTGCCGCCTGCGGTTATGTCCCGCGCAAAAATGCCAAGCGCGCATCCCGCATCGAATGGGAACATATCGTTCCGGCCTGGCAGATCGGCCATCAACGCCAGTGCTGGCAAGAAGGCGGTCGCAAGAACTGTACGCGCTACGATCCGGTTTACCAGAAGGCCGAAGCTGATTTGCACAACCTGGTGCCCAGCATCGGCGAGGTCAATGGCGATCGCAGCAACTTCAGTTTCGGTTGGCTGCCCGAACAGTCGGGACAGTATGGTTCGTGCCTGACCCAGATCGACTTCAAGGCCAAGAAAGTCATGCCCCGCCCGTCCATCCGCGGCATGATCGCCCGGACCTACTTCTACATGAGCAAGCAGTATGGCTTGCGCCTGTCGAAACAGGATCGGCAACTGTACGAAGCCTGGGACAAAACCTATCCAGTACAAGCCTGGGAGCGTCAACGCAACCAGAGCGTGGGGTGTGTCATGGGACGCGGCAACGAGTTCGTCGGCCCGGTGGACATGAAGGCCTGTGGCTGAATCCAGGCGACACCTGAAACAAAAAAGGCCTCGAGGCTAAACCCCGAGGCCTTTTTGTTTGTCCGGCATCTTCGCTGCCGAATGTTATTGAGCGGCCGGACGCTCAAGCACCAGCAATTCGATGTTCTGCTTCTTCGAACGAGTGAGCGCCGCTCGGACTTCATCCTGTTTGGCTTCGGCCTCGGCTTTCGAATTGAACGGCCCCATCAGGATTCGCGTATTGCCATTTTCCTTGACGATGCTGGACATGAAACTGTGCTCGATCAGCCAGCCACTCAAATCACTGACTGCCTGAGGGGTTTCACCTCGCACTTCAAGATCCCATTGCGGGCCGGACACTGCCGCGGGTATGGCAGCCAGGGCCGGTTTTGGCTTCGGCGCATCCACACTGCCGCCCTCACCACATCCCGCCAGTGCCAACATCGCGAATACCAAGACCATTTTGCGCACGGCGTTTCCCTCTAAATGCTTAAAGCAGGGATTTTAACATCCATGAATACTTCACGAGTGCCGTAAAATGGGCTCAAAACAACGAGAATCATGGTGGCAGCCTCTGTATAGTTACGCCTTGGGAATTAATGCCACATCTGCGCGTCAGAAAGAGGCACCCAAACTGTGAGACTTCGCACTAATCTATACATACCACCGACCTCTGCACTGTCCGAATCAGGTGCCCCACAAAGCAATCAAGGAGAAGACCATGCTGATACTCACCCGCAAAGTCGGTGAAAGCATTAATATCGGTGATGACATTACGATCACCATCCTGGGCGTTAGCGGCCAGCAAGTCAGGATCGGCATCAACGCTCCGAAGGACGTTGCAGTGCACCGTGAAGAAATCTATCAGCGCATTCAGGCCGGCCTGACCGCCCCGGAAAAGCCGCAATCCTGAATTCTGCTGCAGTCAGTAGCCAGCCCGTGCAGTGCGTAACCACGGCTGGCTAAAGATTCAGCATCGCATCGCTTCCCCATGCTTTCCCACGCAAACTTTCAGGGGTCGATACTAGCGACAAGCTCAAGGCCCTGGCTGTCAGACATTTCTTGTTTATGCTGGGGAAGGACGCGTTCGCTCCGTAGCTAACCGAACATCACCCCGCGCGCCATGCCAGTCGCCGCCACCACCATCAACAGCACCAGCAGCGCCTCGACATGACTGATCCGTGCAAACAGCTTCGCACGGCCGGTATCGAAGGCGACTTTACGGCCCAGCGCCATCCGCCATTTGATCAACGTGACCATGGGCGCAATCTCCAGCAGCAAGACCAGTACGAACAGGGTCATCTTCAGATGAAACAGCGGCTGATGCAGGTAATAATCCGTGCCTTTCTCGTACCCGCCAAAGGCTCGCACCCCCCCACTGATCAATAAAGTGACAGCAGCAACACCCCAGATATTGTCCGCCATCAGGACACTGCGCACCTCTCCTGCCCCGTCGGCCAAGCGCCGAAAAGCCGTGCCTCGCGTCAGCACCGCCCAGAATCCCATGGCAACCGCCAAAAGATGAATAGCCGCCAGAAACCAATGAGTCAGCATCGAGAAACTCCTGCCAGGTCGAAGTTAAATGAGCCTGTCAGTAGTAGCCCATGAAATGGCTGCTTGCACGGCATCCCTGGACAATGCCCGGAACACAATATGACAGACCAACTAGACTCCACTGCGCTGGCATTGAGCTACCGTGGCAGTCCCAGCCCCAACAGCAACTCACTCTCACCGCATTGAACTGAGTAAACAAAATCATGTGTGAATCATGTGATTCAAGCTCTGCTTCAAACACAACAGGCCGTCGTCGTTTTCTTCAATTTGCCGGATTGAGCGCAGGCGCCCTGCTGCTGACCGGCACACTGCCCGGCAAGATCATCCAGGCAGCCGAAAAAGCGTCAGCCCCACCCAAACCACAAAACGTGATCAGCCCCGACATGGCGCTGAAAAGATTGATGGAGGGCAATGAACGATATGTAAACGGTACATCCACGACTCATGATTTCAAGGCTGAGCGAGAGGCCCTGGTGTCGGGTCAAAATCCGTTCGTGGCCGTGCTGAGCTGCTCTGACTCGCGCATCGCCCCGGAGTATGCGTTTGACACTGCGCGCGGCGATCTTTTCTCCATCCGCGTCGCGGGCAACTTTGTCACCCCGGAAGGCCTGGCCAGTCTTGAATACGGGGTTGCCGTACTGGGAGCCCCGCTGATTCTGGTACTCGGCCATGAGAGCTGCGGCGCCATAGAGGCCGGTATCAAGGCCGTCAAGGACCAGACGGTTTTCCCCGGCCATATCCCGAAACTGACGGATGCACTCAAGTCGGCTATCGAGGCCGTGCTGAAGCAACCCGGGAGCCTGATGGAAAACGCCACCGCGCAGAACGTCAAAAATTCGGTCAACAGCCTGAAACAGGCCTCGCCCTTGCTGACCGATGCGCAGAGCAAAGGCAGGCTGAAGATCGTGGGAGGTGTCTATCGCCTGGCGAGCGGCAAGGTCGAGCTCATCGCCTGACCCACAACGCGCACATCGCCAGCATCGGCGCATAGCTCCGCAAGCAAAGAGCGCCGCATGCAAAGAGCCCAGCGCGATGGCTGGGCTCTGCTCACTTCCGGTTTTCCATCATTTTGTCGGCCAGGGTTTTAGCCCTCTCGATCAACAGGTTCTGCCTGTCTTCGTGCGTAGCCCCGCCCACAACCGGGGCTGTCAGATTGCTTTCGGCAATCAATGCAGCGCAGAAGTATTGATCCCAAACGGCTTTGTCTACGGGTGCCTGTTTGCTGATTTGATCGACGTTCATAGGCGGCTCCTTTCAATGAGGCAGCCCCACTAGTTTACGCCTGAATGGCAAAGAATCCGGATCATCATCCACCGTTGTCCACCATTCGTCGCCTGCGAAAACACGACGATGAGTTCAACCGCATCCGTGGCTTGAGGATTGCACAGGATCGCGCGTAGCAGCGCGGAAACGACATGATTCTGACGCAGCAGCCATTCAATCAATGCTTAAGGACTCCAGCGATACGCTTGGTCAGTCACCGGGAGATGTAACGTGTCAACGCTCAACGAAATCGCAATGAACCACGCGAGAATGGCTAAGGAAAAAGCAACAGAGTCGACCGAACTGAGCGAGCGACACCTCCAGATTGTAGGGAGCTTCGAGGTACCGTCCATTGATGCACATCAGAACGTCCCAATGCACCTGATCGCTGGAGTGCAGGATGGCCACCATGGCCTTGCGGCGACCTTTGCCCTCTGACGCCTATTGAGTCAGGCGACGATCTGAACGATTGACTCGGTAACCCCCGGTTGCCCGGCATTCGTTCAGCAATCGTCGCGCCTTGATGGCTCGATGCAAAAGCTGCACCTTTTGAGCGCCATATAACGTCTCAGGGCCTTCCACCCGAACACTCCCACCATGTGCATATAGGTCTTGCCCTCCGTCATTGGCATCTCCACCCCCAAAGCGCGAATCACACTACAGGCTCAACAAACAACACGCAGTTACTTGTGGATTGAAAATCCATAGACTAAACATAGCTCCACAGTCATCCCCCCTACAAATCGATAATCACTCCTGGTACCAGCAAGGGTTTTATGCTTCTTGCCGTACGAGTAAAAAAAGCGTCCTTTCAAGCACAAGCATTGTAATTGCCAAATCTGGCACTCCAGCAGGCGCTGTCTGTAGCAGTGAGCATCTTTAGATAAATCCAGTGCGTTATGCGGGCTCATGTTTTGAGCAAACGCTAACGCCTGATTAGTCGCTAGTTGACCAACTCATTCATCCGACTTGACGAATGGAGATGTAGGCTCATGAAAAACCCACTACCAAGAGCCGTTGGCTGTACGACCTGCCGAACGAGGTAAAGATCCATTTACGATGACATGAATATTCTGCAAGAAATCCAGGACTAGAAAAAAGGGCCCACCTTTCGGTGAACCCTTCCAGACCGCCCAGCAGAGCGAATTTTGTTTGCTCAGACACGATAGCCAATTGGGCTGATAGCTAAACGTTACTTCGCGACATACCTCGCGCCGTGTGGATCGTTAAGTTTTGCCTGCAATATCCCCCACTCGCGCTGAACGATCGAGTAAGGAATAAAAATGCTGATCCTCTCAGCCCCCTTTACGCCAGGGTAACCGCTCACATCGTTCAGGGCGGTTGAGTAGAAACCGATATTGATGCCGACAATACAGCCGTCACTGGTGAGGACCGGCCCACCCGACATGCCCTTGATCAGCGGCGCATCATGGATGGCATAGAGATCACCGCTGTGCTCATCGGTATTGAGGAACGGCGTTTGATACACCTTGCCTTTGCCGGTAGTGGTCAGCAGGTATGGACTCGCCCCAACGGCAGTTATGCTCTCGCCCACACGCGGTGCGCGCCATGATGGGTAGCGGCCGTTGGCCTTGTGCAGGATGAAGACGAGATCACAGCCTGTGCTGCAACTGTACTTCACGTTGGGGATGAACGGAGTGTGGCGCGTGGTTACCGCATAGTCATCGTTCCATTGCACGGCCGAGGCCATGTATAGATACGGTGCGGGAAACCCCGAATGGACTAAAAAGTATGAATCATTGGCAGGACCCGAAAAGTCGGGTTTTACGATGCCGTTGCATCCTGCAGTTACAGCTCCAATTAAAAAGTAGGCCATGATCTTGATCATGATATATCACCGACTTAATTGGGAGAGTGTGACTGTTTTTTGTTGTCAATATTTTGTCTTTTGTCGGGGTTGTAGTGCTCCTCGCCGCTTGTTCCAGTTGGACGTTTCCTTACTTATGGCTGAGATTGTAATGACGCGTATGAATAAATCGCGCTAAAGCCAATCGCTTTTCGATCAACTCAAGAAGTTCAAATATTTGGCGCCTGAAAAGTGTTAAAGACGAGAAAGAAAATCAAAAATTTCTATAGACTGCTTCGTTAGTGACGCCAGCTGAATCAATCGCCATGCCCGCCAGCCACAAGAGCGACAAGAGCGACAAGAAGCCTGATGGTAGTCCAGTCGTCCTGCACTGCAACTGCGCCGTAACTGGCTTGATATTCCGCCAAGCGGAACATGATTCATGCAGTTAAAGGAAGCTTTGTAGAGAAAGCCTTGTCAGGAGCTCAACATAACTTGAAGTCAATATAACTGACTGCGAATCAACTCAACTAACTCAAATTAATTCACATAAAAAAGGCCTGATTCATCCAAACCAGGGGACTTCTCTTATTCCTTATCTTTTGCGGAATTGTCGAGGCGGCACGGCAGTTCACGCAGGCATCAGAACCGGGGACTGCTCCAGGGCGAGTAATTTATCGCACTACTGCGCCCCAACCCCTTCCAGACTTTGAGCCTGGATATCACCCCCTCGAATTATCGACGAGTCGATCAACGAAGAACTCCATATGCCCTCTGGGGGTAGCCAGCAAAGGCCAAGCGTCGACCATTAAAGCGATTTCCTGAAATGCCTGGGCGCACTTGGAGCGCGGATAGTGTTCGTAGACGGCTCGCTGCTTCTGCACTGCCCTACGCGCACATTCATCGTACGGAACCGCTCCCACATACCGCAGGGTTACGTCGAGGAAGCGATCGGTGACTTTGGCCAATTTAGCGAACAGCGCGCGACCTTCCGTCGGGCTCTGCACCATATTGACCAGCACCCGGAAACGGTCCATTCCGTAATCACGATTAAGCAGCTTGATCAGTGCGTAGGCATCGGTGATCGAGGTCGGTTCGTCGCAGACCACCAGCAAGACTTCGTGGGCCGCCCGGACGAGACTGACCACCGACGAGCCGATACCCGCAGCTGTGTCAATCACCAGCACATCGAGACTGTCACCGATTTCACTGAAGGCCTGGATCAAGCCTGCGTGCTGAGCCGCAGACAAATGCACCATGCTCTGGATGCCTGAAGCTGCGGGAACGATTCGTATCCCGCCCGGACCGCGCAAAAGTACATCGGACAGCTCACAGCGACCTTCGATCAAATCGGCAAGCGTGTACTGCAGGGAAAGCCCCAACAGGACATCGATATTCGCCAGGCCAAGATCACCATCAAGCAAGACGACTCGCCTTCCAAGTTTCGCCAGCGCCAATGAAAGATTCACGGCCACAGTCGTCTTGCCGACACCACCCTTTCCGCCGGTCACGGCGATAACTTGTACAGAACGCACACTTTCCATGTGATTGATTCCCTTCCATGTGCAACGCGTGCGAGTAATCGCAAACTAATCCCAGGTACGCAATGGTAACCGAAAAGTGCAGACATATAGCCACTATGCTGAATCACAGGATCACCAGAACGCTGCAACCCATCACATGGCAATTTTCGCAAACCACATCGAGAAGTTTACGGTTGAGGTGCCAGGCGTGTTCAAGCCGGACCTCAAGAGGGTCATGAAGGAGCACGGCATCAACAACCAGCGGGACATTTACCGTGTCATGTGCGACCCAGCCGTTCGCCTCAATGGTCGTGGCCAGCAGAGTGAGACCAGTACCAGCCGCCGCGAACTCACCAGATGCCACTTTAAAGACATTGAAGGCAAAGACGTTGAGGCCCCATGAGCATCCCCGACGCAATCATCGAAAACATTCAAGCGAACAGCATCCAAAGCTGCGACGTTCACATTGCCGCGTATGAACGGACCCTTTGTGAACGTTTTGATGAAATCCAGGACAACAAAAAAGGGCCCACCTTTCGGTGAGCCCTTCCAGACCGCCCAGCAGAGCGGATTTTGTTTGGTAGGCGCGATTGGACTCGAACCAACGACCCCCACCATGTCAAGGTGGTGCTCTAACCAACTGAGCTACGTGCCTGCTGTGAGGCGGCATTCTACGGAATTCCGGAGGGGTGTCAACACCTTTTTTCGCGCTAACCCTATGAATATGCAAAATATTTAATTTTGCCGGTACAAAGAAGATTTTCCGGGTGGCTGGCGGGCGATTTTCAACTCGGGTAGGATCAACGCACTCGTAAAATATATTAAACAGAGGCTGCCGGATGGCTAACACCCCCTACCCAGAATCCTATTACGCCGCATCGGCCAATGCGGTTCCGCCGCGCCCGGCGTTGCAGGATGACGTCGAGACCGATGTCTGTGTGATTGGCGCCGGTTACACGGGGCTGTCCTCTGCCCTGTTTCTGCTGGAGAACGGTTTCAAGGTCACGGTACTTGAGGCCGCCAAGGTGGGTTTCGGGGCGTCCGGGCGTAATGGAGGGCAGATCGTCAACAGCTATAGCCGCGACATCGATGTCATCGAGCGCACGGTCGGTCCCAAGCAGGCTCAGTTGTTGGGGCAGATGGCGTTTGAAGGTGGCCGGATCATTCGTGAGCGGGTTGCCAGGTACAACATCCAGTGCGATCTGAAGGACGGTGGCGTGTTTGCCGCGATGACTGCCAAGCAGATGGGCCATCTGGAGTCGCAGAAGCGCCTGTGGGAGCGATTCGGCCACACCCAGCTCGAGTTGATGGATCAGCGCCGCATCCGCGAAGTGGTGGCGTGCGATCAATATGTAGGCGGCATGCTGGACATGAGTGGCGGCCACATCCATCCGCTCAACCTGGCGCTGGGTGAAGCGGCAGCCGTCGAGTCCCTGGGCGGGACGATCTACGAGCAGTCGCCGGCCATGCGCATCGAGCGCGGCGCGAATCCGGTGGTGCACACGCCACAGGGCAAGGTCCGGGCCAAATTCATCATCGTCGCCGGCAACGCTTATCTGGGTAATCTGGTGCCGGAACTGGCCGCCAAGTCGATGCCTTGCGGAACGCAGGTGATTACCACCGAGCCACTGGGCGATGAACTGGCCAGGACCCTGCTGCCTCAGGATTACTGTGTCGAAGACTGCAATTACCTGCTCGACTACTACCGCCTCAGCGGTGACAAGCGCCTGATTTTCGGCGGCGGCGTGGTGTACGGCGCGCGGGATCCGGCGAACATCGAAGCGATCATTCGACCGAAGATGCTCAAGGCCTTCCCGCAACTCAAGGACGTGAAGATCGATTACGCGTGGACTGGTAACTTCCTGCTGACCCTGTCGCGCCTGCCTCAGGTCGGACGCCTGGGCGACAACATCTACTACTCCCAGGGCTGCAGTGGCCATGGCGTGACCTACACGCACCTGGCGGGCAAGGTGCTGGCCGAAGCGTTGCGCGGCCAGGCCGAGCGTTTTGACGCGTTTGCCGACCTGCCCCACTACCCGTTCCCCGGCGGACAAATGCTGCGTACGCCGTTTGCGGCACTGGGTGCGTGGTATTACGGATTGCGGGACAAGTTCGGGTACTAAGCGGCACGCAATACATTGTGGGAGCGAGCTTGCTCGCGATGGCGGACTGGCAGGCGACATCCGTGTTGAATGTGTCGGCCTCATCGCGAGCAAGCTCTCTCCCACAATGTTTTTTGCATACCCGCAGATGTTGCGTACACCCGCTCCCACAGGGGTTATGGGTTAAAGACGATCCCGTGGGATACCGCTGCGGATTCGCAAGATGTCAGCCAACACCGCCAGAGCGATTTCTGCCGGGGTCTTGCTGCCCAGGTTCAGCCCGATTGGCGCATGAATCCGCCCCAACTCGACATCTCCCAGACCGCCGATGCGCCGCAAGCGCTCGAAGCGCTTCCGTGAGGTCTGCATGGAGCCCATCACACCGATATAAAACGCCTCGGTGCGCACCGCCTCCATCATCGCCAGGTCATCGATACGCGGGTCGTGGGTCAACGCCACCACCGCCGTGTCGCTGTGACAGCCGCCGTCGGCGATGAACACCGACGGCAGTTGCCGGCGAATCTCCACGTTTTCCAGCACGACGCCTTCCAGCACTTCGTCCCGCGGATCGCACAGAATCACCTCGAAACCCAGGCCCACGGCAAACTCCGCACAGGCCTGAGCCACACTGGAGTACCCGGCCAGCAACAAGCGCTGGGCTGCGCCGACACGAACACGCACCCGGTCGATTTCACGCTCGATGCGCACCCCCTGCTCACGATCATCGAACAGGCTGCGCGCACCGCTTTGCAGATCGACTTCACGGATCAGCCGACGTCGTCCCAACAACGCCGACTCCAGCTCGCGCAAATGCGCTTGCACCTCGCAATCGGCGTCAAGCTTCTCGACCAGCACATCCAGCACCCCGCCACAGGGCAGGCTGACGCGTGAGCGTGGGTCGTCGCCTTCGCCGTAGCGAACGACGCTGACCGGCTCCATAAACGCGCCCTCGGCGACTCGCTCGAGAAAATCCTCCTCGACACAGCCACCGGACAGCGAACCGATCCAGTGCCCGTCAGCGTTCACCGCCAGCAGCGAACCCGGTGCGCGGGGTGCCGAGCCGTACGTGGCCAGCACCGTACACAGCCAGATGCGCTGACCGGCCGTCGACCACTCCAGCGCCCGGCGCACCACTTGCAGATCGAGATGCTGCATATCAGTGCGCCTTGTGCTCGAGCGGCGGCGCATCGGCCCGCAACGTCTGCACGTCGTTCACCGCCAGGTCATTGGGCTGACCGCCCCAGCCCTGACGCAGGTAGTTCAGCAGATCCGTGAGTTGCCCGTCGCTCAACTTCTCGGCGAACCCCGGCATCGGCTGCATGTGCTCGAACCCGGAAAACTTCTGCTCACCGATACCGTCGTCGATCACCCGCACCAGGTTGCGCGGGTCTTCCAGGCGCAGCGTGGTGTTGCCGCGCATGGCGACGGCGATGTGCGGCTTGCCCTCGCCGCCCGGCGCATGGCAACCGGCGCAGACGTTCAAATATTCCTGACGGCCACGCTGGGCACTCGGGCTCAGCTTGTCCAACGGCACTTCGGTGAGCACTTTCGCCGCCGGTGGCTGATCGCCGAGCAGGAAGGTCGCCATCGCCGCCAGATCCGGATCGCTCAGGCCCTGGGTGCTGTTGTGGAACACCGGGAACATCTCGTTGAACATCGTGCCCTGGGCGCTCATGCCGTGCTTGAGGAACGAGCTCAGGTCCTGATGGTTCCAGCCACGGGCCGCCAGGTCAGTGGCCAGCAGGCTTGGCGCCAGATAACCATTGAGAATGCCGCCGGTCATGCGCTTGTCCTGCTGCATCGCGCCCGGCAGGCCGCGTGGGGTGTGGCACTCGCCGCAGTGACCGAGCACGTCGACCATGTACTGGCCGCGCTTCCAGGCTTCGCTCTTTCCTTCGGCAGGTTCCAGCTTCACGCCCTTGCCGTACATCATGTTCCAGCCCATCAGGCCCAGGCGCACGTTGAACGGAAAGCTCAGGCTCGTGACCGGCGCGGCGCGTTCGATCGGCTCGACGGTTTTCAGGTAGGCATGAATCGCGTCCGAATCGGCGCGCGGCATCAGGTGATACGAGGTGTACGGCATCGCCGGATACAGGTTCGCGCCATCGCGGCGCTTGCCTTCGGTCAGCGCGGCGAAGAACTCGTCATCGCTGTACAGGCCGATGCCGTGCTCTTTGCTCGGGGTGATGTTGGTGCCGTAGATCGTGCCGAACGGCGACACGATCGGCAGGCCGCCCGCATAGGGCGCGCCACCCGGCGCAGTGTGGCACGCCATGCAATCGGCGGCGCGGGCAAGGTATTGGCCTTGCTTGACCTGCGCCTCATCGGCGTGGGCCAGCAACACAGGCACAGCCAGGCCGACCGCCAGCGTCAGGCGGGACAATAGTGACTTCATGCTTAACCCTCCTTGACCAGGCCGAGATCGGTCAGCACGTTGCGGGTGGCGCTGTAGTAGCGTACGTACCCGGTGCAACGGCAGATGTGATGACCGAGGCTGTCCTCGATGACTTTTTCCAGCTGGCTTTTGACGATCGGCTGACGCTGCAGCTTTTCCACCAGCACCGTCGCGGCATTGACGAAGCCCGGAGCGCAGTAGCTGCACTGGAAGGCGAATTCATCGACGAAGCGCTGCTGGATCGGGCTCAGCTCAGTGACCTTGCCCTGCTCGTCGCGGGTCGCATGGCCTTCGATGGTCCGCACTTTCTTGCCTTCGAAATAGTGCGCGCCGGTGATGCAGGTGCGCACTTCTTCGCTGGTGCCGTCGGGGTTGTCGACGATCACCACGCAGGCGTGGCAGATGCCCTGGCCGCAACCCAGGCGCGAACCGGTGAGGTTCTTGTACTCGTGCAGGTAGTCGATCATCGGCAGGTCATCAGGGATGTCCACCGGGCCGACGGATTGACCGTTGAGGGTCAGTTGAAGCGGACGGTTAGCCATTGAGGGCCTCCTTGATGCGTGCAGAAGTGATAGGCAGGTCGCGGACACGTTTACCGATGGCATGGGCCACGGCATTGCCGATGGCACCGACCACCGGAATCATCACCACTTCGGCGATGCCCTTGGACGGGTCGCTTGGCGACAGTGGCGGCAGGATCTCCGCCGTCTGCGTCCACACCGCAACATGCCGCGCCATGGGCAGGCGGTAACGGTTGAAGTTCCAGTCACCCTCCCCCGGCCCGCCTTCGTACAGCGGCATTTCTTCCATCAGCGCATGGCCGATGCCCATGGCGATGCCGCCTTCGAGCTGGCCCTTGACCAGTTCCGGCACCAGCACACGACCGCACTCGACCCACGAGTGATGGTTGAGTACCGACACTTCGTTCGAACCCTTGTTGACCTTCACTTCCACCAGCGTCGCCACCGGGCTGTAGTACGTCACCGCCGCGTTGTTCAACTGGGTTGCCGGGTAGGCGATGTTCTGCCGGTCCAGCAAATGGAAACCGGCGCTGTTCATCTGCGCTTTCTTCGCTTTCGGTGCACCGTCGCCGTACTTCACGGCCAGGCCGTCGAGCGGCAAGCGCTCACGCACGCCGTCGATGCTGAACTCGGCCTCGGCCCAGCTCCAGCGGTTGAAACCGTGGACCGTGGCGCCGCTCACCAGGCCGCGCTCGTGAACACGCTTGGCCAGCATGGCGAACGGCAGGGGTTCCATGCCGTTGGCGGTGAGCTTGCCGTCGACCCAATGGGCGTCTTCGCGGCGCACCACGTAAGGGTTGGCCTGACCGCCGTAAGGGCCTTGGCGCCAGATCTCCATCGCCGCCGGCCACAGCCCGTGGTTGAACAGCACGCGCGCCGCTTCACGGGTGGCGTGGCTGAAGTAGTACGCCGAGTTGGTGGCCGACGATGCCGAAGCCACCTTGCCGACCCAACGCGGGTTGCGCAGGACATTATCCTGTTCGGCCTGGCTCATGATGTACGGGTTGCCGCTGCTGATCAGCTGCAACTCTTTCCATTCGGTTTCACCGGTCTTCACTTCGTGCGCCGGGACACCAAGGAAATCGGCCACGACCATGGCCTGCGAGGTCGACATGCCGGTGCCGATCTCGATACCGATGTGGCGCAGGCTGATGCGACCTTCGGCGGTGAATTCAATGCTGGCCATCGGCGCTTCGGAACCGGTGCCGAAGTCTTTCTGGCAGATGGCGAAACCCACCCCGTACCAGTTGTCCGGATCAGCGGCTTCGCGTTGTTTCTTGATCGCGTCGCGGTTTTTCCAGACCTCGTGGACCGCCGCCTTGTCGAGAATCTCGTGCAGGCGCAAGGCACCGGCCGGGATCGCGCCCTGGGTGTTTTTCATGCCCGAGCGCAACGCGTTCTTGCGGCGCAGTTCAATGGCATCGACACCCAGGCGATCGGCGATTTCGTCGACCATCATTTCGGTCGACGCCATGCTCTGCAGGGTGCCGTAGCCACGCATCGACCCGGCTTCTACCGCACGGGAATGGTAAGCCGTGACCTGCAGGTCGTTCTGCGGCATGTAATAGATCGATTGCGCGGCCGTGGCGCCCACCGCCGCCACCGACGGGCTGTAGTTGATTCGCCCGCCACCGTCGACGCTCATTTCAGCGCGGAAGATCTTGAAGCTGTGGTCGTTCTTGTCCACCGCCAACTGGTAGCGAATATCGAACGGGTGACGCTTGATGCCGCTCTGGAACTGCTCGTAGCGGTCGTTGGCCAGGCGTACCGGCACACCGGCGCCGTACAACGCGGCCAGCGCGGCGTAGTAGACGAAAATGTTGTGGTCTTTCGAGCCATAACCGACGGTATAACCCGGGTGCATGTTCAGGTTGGCCAGGCCGAAACGCGACGGCGCGATCATCTTCGCGGTCTCGGTCGCGGCTTCCAGCGGGCACTGGGTGGCGACGACGAAATGCAGGGTCTTGGTGGCCGGGTCGTACCAGCCGTTGCCGTTGTCCGGCTCCAGGGCGGCGGGTTCGATCGATGGGGTCTTGTAGCGCTCGTCGAACACCAGCCAGTTGTCCGGCGGTGTATCGATCTGCTGCTTCATGCGGTCGGCGTAGAACAACCCGCGCTCGGTCAGGTTGCCGTGCAGGTTCGGCTGGGAGTTCCATACCGGACGACGGTTTTTCAGCATCGGGAACAGGATCGAATCCTTTAGGCTGGCGAACTCGTCTTCATCGGCCGAGGTCGCACCGCCGACGCGCACATAGCGGAAGCTGCCGTATGGATCGCCTTCGTAGAACGGCACTTTATCGCCGTAGCGGATGGCCTTGTCATTGAATTTGAGTTGGTTCTTGGCCTGACGGAAACGCTCGAAGTCGTTCCAGATCAGGATCGCCACCGGGTGACCGATGAACATCGGCACCTTGCCGGCCGGCAACAATGGATCCGGGGCGTGCTCCTCAGGGAACACGATACCGTCCTTGACCAGGTCTTCGGCGGTGACGATGCGGTCCGGCTGCAACTCGGCACCCAGCCACGACAGGTCGATGCCGGCGAAGATGTGGTCGGCCTTGATGGTTTTCAGCAGCATGGCGTGGCCTTGTTGCTGCGGCCAGCCCGGCATGTCCTTGGCGCGGATGTCGCGGGCAAAGACTTTGCTGCCGCAGACCTTGGACAAGGCATCGTTACGGGCGCGCGCCTTGCCATTGTTGCCGAGCCACTGCTCGGACGGCACGGTCACGCTGTTTTCCATCAAGGCGGCCAGCGCCTGGCTGCTCAACGGCGTGAGCGTCACGCTCACACCCGCTACCAGCCCGCCCTGAAGGAACGAGCGCCGGGATATATCACGGTTGGACATGGATCATCCTCTGGGCGGTTATGGGGTCCGCCCTTCTGGTTATGTACTGGAAAATCTCGAGTCGTGCAGAAGCCCCTTTTGACGATACAAAGGGCTGTTGTTGACAGTGCAAAGCTGACCGAAAGGTTAAGTTTATAGGCTTATGGCCTGACGGAAAACTAAAAACTGACCAGAAAATCAAAAAAACGCGACTATTCGACGCAGCACATTAAGAGTAGCCGTGAATTTCGGTAGCGTGAGGCTGGAGGGGTGCAGCTGGACGACGGCGTCGTCAGCGTCCGAGAGGCCATTCCGGCAATGAGGCATGCAGAAAGGCCCACCAGGAATAAGCCGAGAGGAAAAAACCCAAATCGCAGAAACAAAAAACCCCGGTCTTTCGACCAGGGCTTTTGCTATCGACTCGAAGTAACCAGTGGTTTCTTCGTAGCTCCAAGGCGTTCAGTGGGCCTCGGGGCAGATATGGCGCAGCGGACGGGACTCGAACCCGCGACCCCCGGCGTGACAGGCCGGTATTCTAACCGACTGAACTACCGCTGCGTATCGCTTTGAGCAGATGCTCAAGTAACTCGTCTGATTGAAAACTCAGTAGCTTTTCAATCTCGAATCAAGGCATGCCTGACTCGGAAAATATGGCGCAGCGGACGGGACTCGAACCCGCGACCCCCGGCGTGACAGGCCGGTATTCTAACCGACTGAACTACCGCTGCGCGTCGGTGGAGGCATTTCAGCCTACCTCTTGCTTTCGCAAGTATCTCGGGAGTGGTGGGTGATGACGGGATCGAACCGCCGACATTCTGCTTGTAAGGCAGACGCTCTCCCAGCTGAGCTAATCACCCGTTTGCATCTCCGAGGCCGCGAAATTTACGCAGGTAGCGAACCTAAGTCAATAGCAGGATTGAAGTTTTTCTGAAAAAGACAAAATCATTTCATTCCGGCCAATGTCGGCAACCATCAGTCCGCCATCGCGAGCAGGCTCGCTCCCACAATGGACCGCACTTCTTCAGAAGACATGCTTTCAAATGTGGGAGCGAGCCTGCTCGCGATGAGGGCGATACATTCAACGCCAATATCACTCGCTGTAAATCATCTTCTTGGTCATGCCGCCATCGACCACGAATTCCTGGCCGGTGACAAAACCGGCATTCCTCGACAGCAGCCAGGCCACCATCGCCGCCACATCCTCGACCGTTCCTACCCTGCCCGCCGGATGCTGGGCATGATCGGCCTCGGTCAAGGGTTCGGCGCGCCGCACCGAGGGGTCGCGCGCATCGATCCAGCCAGGGCTGACGGCATTGACCCGGATCTCCGGACCAAGGCTGATGGCCAATGCGTGAGTCAGGGCCAACAAGCCGCCCTTGCTCGCCGCATAAGCCTCGGTGTCGGGTTCCGACTGGGCGGCGCGGGTCGAGGCCAGATTGACGATGGCGCCGCTGTGAGCACGCAGGTACGGCGCACAGTGCTTGGCCAGCAACATCGGCCCACTGAGATTCACCGCCAACACCCGGTTCCAGTGAGCCAGGTCGAGGCTTTCCAGGGTGATGTTGTGCGGATCGGCCACCGCCGCATTGCAGACCAGCGCATCCAGGCGCCCGAACTGGCCAAGCACCTCGGCCACGCCCAGCGCGACTTGCCCCTCGTTGGCGACATCCATGGCGATGAACCAGGCGTTGTCGCCCAGCACTTTCGCCACTTTCGAACCGCGCTCCCGGTCCAGATCCGTCAGCACGACTTGCCAGCCCTCGCTGATCAGCCAGGCCGAAATCCCCAGGCCTATGCCCCGCGCAGCACCGGTCACCAGCGCTACGCGGCCATTGGAGCCGGTGGTCGGCGTAGACAACTCGATCACAACGCAGCCAGACCGCGCGCCAGGTCGGCTTGCAGGTCCGCCACGTCTTCCAGGCCGACCGCAATGCGGATCAGGCTGTCACGAATGCCCGCCGCTTCACGCTCCTGCGGCGCCAGGCGACCATGGGACGTGGTGCTCGGATGCGTGATGGTGGTTTTGCTGTCGCCCAGGTTGGCGGTGATCGAAATCAGGCGCGTGGCGTCGATAAAGCGCCAGGCGCCCTCTTTGCCACCCTTCACCTCAAAACTGACGACCGCACCGAAACCCTTCTGCTGGCGCAGCGCCAGCTCGTGCTGCGGATGGCTCTTGAGGCCGGCGTAATGGACTTTCTCGATGCCTTCCTGCTGCTCCAGCCACTCGGCCAGTTGCTGGGCGTTGGCGCAATGGGCCTTCATCCGCAGGTTCAGGGTTTCCAGGCCCTTGAGGAAGATCCAGGCGTTGAACGGGCTCAGGGTCGGCCCGGCGGTACGCAGGAAGCCAACCACTTCTTTCATCTGCTCGCTGCGACCGGCGACCACGCCGCCCATGCAACGGCCCTGGCCATCGATGAACTTGGTGGCCGAGTGCACGACGATGTCCGCGCCCATTTTCAGCGGCTGCTGCAAGGCCGGGGTGCAGAAGCAGTTGTCGACTACCAGCATCGCGCCTTTGGCGTGAGCGATTTTCGCCAGTTCGGCAATGTCGACCAACTCGGCCAGCGGGTTGGAAGGCGACTCGACGAACAGCAGTTTGGTGTTGGGCTTGATCGCCGCATCCCAGCCGGACAGATCCGCCAGGGCCACGTAATCGACTTCGATGCCGAAACGCTTGAAGTACTTTTCGAACAGGCTGATGGTCGAGCCGAACACGCTGCGCGACACCAATACGTGATCGCCAGCACTGCACAGGCTCATCACCACAGCCATGATCGCAGCCATGCCGGTGGCGGTGGCCACGGCTTGCTCGGCACTTTCCAGAGCGGCGATGCGCTCTTCGAAGGCGCGTACGGTCGGGTT
The DNA here is from genome assembly GCF_000282295.1 of Pseudomonas sp. GM33. Taxonomy (NCBI): domain Bacteria; kingdom Pseudomonadati; phylum Pseudomonadota; class Gammaproteobacteria; order Pseudomonadales; family Pseudomonadaceae; genus Pseudomonas; species Pseudomonas sp. GM33. Next base: position 21,219 of record NZ_AKJO01000094.1, on the reverse strand, counting down.
GGTGTAGCGCGAGTAAACGTTGCCCGGCACTTCCCCGGCAAAACGCGCGGCTGCGTCGGCAGCGGTGCGGAATACATAGCTGGAAGTGAAGAACATCGGATCACCGTGTTCGCCTTCCGGCGTACGGTGCTGACCGGCACGTACGGCCAGGGTATCGAACGCTACGCCTTCGAGGTCGCTGTCCAGCCGACCGGCATCCCAATCCTGACTCATGCTGTCACTCCTTTCCCTATTCTCGTAATTTAAAAGCCGGATACAAAACCGGCCCCTCAGGGCCGGTAGAAACTCAGTTGTTGTACAGATCAATGATCGCGCTGACTGCCTGCGTCTTGACCTTGGAGGCATCGTTGCGTGCCTGCTCGATCTTGTTCAGGTAAGCCTCGTCGACGTCGCCAGTGACGTACTGGCCATCGAACACCGCGCAATCGAACTTGTCGATCTTGATCTTGCCGCCACCGACCGCTTCGATCAAGTCAGGCAGATCCTGATAGATCAGCCAGTCGGCGCCGATCAGGTCAGCCACGTCCTGGGTCGAACGGTTGTGCGCGATCAGCTCGTGAGCGCTCGGCATGTCGATGCCGTAGACGTTCGGGTAGCGAACCGCTGGCGCCGCGGAGCAGAAATAGACGTTCTTGGCGCCGGCTTCGCGGGCCATCTGGATGATCTGCTTGCAAGTGGTACCGCGCACGATGGAGTCATCCACCAGCATCACGTTCTTGCCGCGAAATTCCAGCTCGATGGCGTTGAGCTTCTGGCGTACGGATTTTTTCCGCGCGGCCTGTCCCGGCATGATGAAGGTCCGGCCGATGTAGCGGTTCTTCACGAAGCCTTCGCGGAACTTCACGCCCAGGTGGTTCGCCAGCTCCAGCGCAGCGGTGCGGCTGGTGTCCGGAATCGGGATGACCACGTCGATGTCGTGATCCGGACGCTCGCGCAGGATTTTCTCGGCCAGTTTCTCACCCATGCGCAGACGGGCCTTGTAGACCGACACGCCGTCGATGATCGAATCCGGACGCGCCAGGTAGACGTGTTCGAAGATGCACGGGGTCAGGGACGGGTTGGTCGCGCACTGACGGGTGTAGAGCTTGCCCTCTTCAGTGATGTAGACCGCTTCGCCTGGCGCCAGGTCGCGAATCAGGGTGAAGCCCAGCACGTCCAGGGAAACGCTTTCCGAGGCGATCATGTACTCGACGCCTTCGTCGGTGTGACGCTGGCCGAAAACGATCGGGCGGATGCCGTGCGGGTCGCGAAAGCCCACGATGCCGTAGCCGGTGATCATGGCTACGACGGCATAACCACCGACGCAACGGTTGTGCACGTCGGTGACGGCGGCAAACACGTCTTCTTCGGTCGGCTGCAACTTGCCGCGCTGGGCCAGTTCGTGCGCGAACACGTTGAGCAGCACTTCCGAATCGGAGCTGGTGTTGACGTGGCGCAGGTCAGATTCGTAAATCTCCTTGGCCAGTTGTTCAACGTTGGTCAGGTTACCGTTGTGCGCCAGGGTGATGCCGTAAGGCGAGTTGACGTAAAACGGTTGAGCTTCAGCCGACGTCGAGCTGCCCGCGGTCGGATAACGCACATGGCCAATGCCCATGTGACCGACCAGGCGCTGCATGTGACGCTGCTGGAACACGTCACGCACCAGGCCGTTATCCTTGCGCAGGAACAACCGGCCATCATGGCTGGTCACGATACCGGCAGCGTCCTGGCCGCGGTGCTGGAGCACGGTTAGCGCGTCATACAGCGCCTGATTGACGTTCGACTTACCGACGATACCGACGATGCCACACATGCGACGCAACCCCTACTTAATGGATCTGAACTGAGCACTACTCACTGAGGCGTTTTGGCCATCGGCAAGAGTTGCTCCTTGAACGGAATATCAGCGGGTACGCTGATTCCGCTGGCAAGCCACTGACTGCTCCACCCGAGGATCAGGTTTTTGGACCAGTCGGCGACCAATAGAAATTTTGGCACGAGCTGTGACTCTTTCCACCACCCGTCCTGCTGTACCGGCCCCAGGCTCAACAGCCCGACGGCGATGACCACCAGCAACCCGCCACGCGCGGCGCCGAAGGCCATGCCGAGGAATCGGTCGGTCCCGGAGAGCCCGGTGACGCGAACCAGTTCGCCGATAAGATAATTGATCATTGCGCCTACGATTAAAGTGGCGACAAACATGATGGCACAGCCCGTGATTATACGAGCCGATGGCGTTTGAATGTACCCGCCGAGGTACTCGGACAGTGAGCCACCGAACATCCAGGCAACGACTCCTGCGATGATCCAGGTCAGCAGCGACAATGCTTCTTTGACGAAGCCGCGGCTCAGACTGATCAATGCGGAGATGGCGACGATTGCTACGATCGCCCAGTCAACCCAGGTAAATGGCACAGTGCAGCCTACAGACGGATAAGGCGGCGCATTTTAGCAGAGCCCATGCTTATCGGTAAGCTGCGATTGTCAGTGCATTGCATATCGGGGCGATAGTTTTAGCCACGTTCCGGCTGAAAGCGCACGACAAACCCCTTCAGGTTCTGCTGGCGGTTCAGCAAATCCCGCAGCCGGTCGGCTTCTGCACGCTCGATCAGCGGCCCGACAAACACCCGGTTTTTGCCGTCGGCGGTCCGGATGTAGGCGTTGTAACCCTGGCTGCGCAGGGTTTTCTGCAGCTTTTCCGCGCTTTCACGGTTCGCCAGACTGGCCAGTTGCACCGACCAGCTGACCGACAAGCCATTGGCATCGACACGGCTTTGCGTGGTGTCCGGCTTGCCGGGTGCCGCCGTGATGGGCTGGGCAGGCGCGGTCGCTGGCTTGGCGGCCAGCGCCGGAACCGGTGCTGGTGGCGGCGTAACCGGTTTGGCAGCAGGTGCCGGAGCCACCGGCGCAGCCGGTACCGCCGATTCCTGCTGGGCGATTTCGTCATCGCTCGGCACGGGCTCCTGGGGCAAGGCTTGCGGCTCAGGCACCACCACCGGCTCGACCTGCACCTGGGGCAACGCAGGCGCCTGCGGGGCCGCCGGCGCTTCGACCGTCACCTGGCGCTGTTCGTCCTGGCGGGAAAACAGCATCGGCAGAAAAATCACCGCCAGCGCGACCAACACCAGGGCGCCAACCATGCGCTGTTTGTATGCCTTATCCAGCAATGCCATTTGCCGCTTCCTCCGTGGAGCGCCGGGCCAGCCATTCAAGGGCCTCGGCGACACAATAAAATGATCCGAACAACAGGATTTCGTCGTCGCTCGTGGCCTGCGCGCACTGCCCTTCCAGGGCGGCCGCTACACTGTCGTATGACGTGACCGAGGCACCAAGACCCTGCAATGCATCGTGCAGATCCGCAACCGGACGCGCCCGAGGCGAATCCAGCGGTGCAACAGCCCAGTGCTGGACACTAGCATTCAACTCGCCGACAACACCACCCAGATCCTTGTCCGCCAGCAGCCCGAACACCGCCAGACGCTTGCCGACCGGTGGACGACTGGCCAGACGACGGGCCAGGTACTCCGCCGCATGCGGGTTATGCCCCACATCCAGCAATAAATTCAAACGCTTGCCCTGCCACTCGAACGCGCGGCGATCCAGACGACCGACCACCTTCGTAGCCTGCAGCGCTTCGATAATCTGCGCATCCACCCAAGGCAAGCCAAGCAGCAGGTAAGCCTGCAACGCCAGCGCGGCGTTTTCCATCGGCAGATCGAGCAGCGGCAGGTCGCGCAGCTCGACTGCACGCCCTTGCGCATCGACACCGCGCCATTGCCAGTTGTGATCGGTCATGCCCAGATCAAAATCGCGCCCACGCAGGAAAAACGGGCAGTTGAGCTCGCGCGCCTTGTCCAGCAGGGGTTGTGGAGGATTCAGATCGCCGCAGAGCGCAGGCGCGCCCTGGCGGAAAATCCCGGCCTTCTCAAAGGCCACGGACTCTCGGGTATCACCCAGGTAATCGGCATGATCGACGCCAATACTGGTGACCAGCGCCATGTCGGCATCCACCACGTTGACCGTGTCCAGACGACCGCCCAGACCGACTTCCAGCACCACCGCATCGAGCCCGGAGTGCTGGAACAGCCAGAACGCCGCCAGGGTGCCCATTTCGAAGTAGGTGAGCGAAGTGTCGCCACGCCCGGCCTCTACCGCAGCAAAGGCCTTGCACAGCTCGGCGTCAGTGGCTTCGACGCCGTTGACCGTTACCCGCTCGTTGTAGCGCAGCAGGTGCGGGGAGTTGTAAACCCCCACCTTCAAGCCCTGGGCCCGCAGCAAGGACGCCACGAATGCACAGGTGGAGCCCTTGCCGTTGGTCCCGGTGACCGTAATCACCCGTGGCGCCGGCTTGCCCAGTCCCATGCGGGACGCTACCTGCTGCGACCGCTCCAGCCCCATGTCGATGGCCGAAGGGTGCAACTGTTCGAGGTAGGCGAGCCATTCGCCAAGGGTACGTTGGGTCATAGGCTGGCAGGTACCGGTGGAACCACGATTGGCTCGATGGGGGCGGCCACGAACTTCGGCGTCGGCAGCCCCATCATTTGCGCCAGCAGGTTGCCCAGGCGCGGACGCAGCTCCTGACGGTCGATGATCATGTCGATGGCACCGTGCTCCAGCAGGAACTCGCTGCGCTGGAAGCCTTCCGGCAGTTTTTCACGCACGGTCTGCTCGATCACACGCGGACCGGCAAAACCGATCAGCGCCTTCGGCTCGCCGACAATCACGTCGCCCAGCATCGCCAGGCTGGCGGAAACGCCGCCGTAGACCGGATCGGTCAGCACGGAGATGAACGGGATGCCTTCTTCACGCAGGCGCGCCAGCACCGCAGAGGTCTTGGCCATCTGCATCAGGGAAATCAGCGCTTCCTGCATCCGCGCACCACCGGAAGCCGAGAAACAGACCATCGGGCAACGTTTTTCCAGGGCGTAGTTGGCGGCGCGAACGAAACGCTCGCCGACGATGGCGCCCATCGAACCGCCCATGAAGGAAAACTCGAACGCAGAAACCACGATCGGCATGCCCAGCAACGTGCCGCTCATCGAAACCAGCGCGTCTTTTTCCCCGGTCTGCTTTTGTGCAGCAGTCAGGCGGTCCTTGTACTTCTTGCCGTCGCGGAATTTCAGACGGTCAACCGGCTCCAGGTCTGCACCCAGTTCGGTACGGCCTTCAACGTCGAGGAAGATGTCGATACGGGCGCGGGCGCCGATACGCATGTGATGGTTGCACTTGGGGCAAACGTCCAGGGTCTTTTCCAACTCCGGACGATACAGCACAGCCTCGCAAGACGGGCATTTGTGCCAAAGACCTTCAGGCACCGAGCTCTTCTTGACCTCGGAACGCATGATCGAAGGGATCAGTTTGTCTACTAACCAGTTGCTCATGCTTTCTTTCTCCAGTACCGGCGGCCCGAACGCTCTGGTTCGCAGCCCCGTGTATGCCCTAGCGCTAAATTCATGTGTGCGGCGATGATCAGTGAATGGCCGGATCAGCGAAACGTGACCTGCGTACCACCCCATGACCCTCAGCCGTTTTGTACAGTGCAGTGGACGGCGGCAGACTGCCAGCCGTCACATCAACAGGTGCTACCGCGTACCGCCTTGATAAATGCCTGGACCTTTGCGTGATCCTTGATGCCCTTGCTCGCCTCTACCCCGCCACTGACATCCACGGCATAGGGCCGGACGCGGGTTATCGCTTCGGCGACGTTATCCGGTGTCAGGCCGCCGGCCAGAATGATCGGCTTGCTCAAGCCTTGCGGTATCAGTGACCAGTCAAACGCCTCACCGGTTCCTCCGGGAACGCCTTCGACATAGGTGTCGAGCAGGATTCCGCTGGCACTGGCATACGCATCACAGGCCGCGGCGATGTCATCACCGGCCTTGACCCGCAGCGCCTTGATGTACGGACGGTGCCAGCCTTCACAATCCGCCGCGCTTTCATCGCCGTGAAATTGCAGCAGGTCCAGGGGCACCGCGTCGAGGAGTTCGCCCAGTTCGCAACGGCTCGCATTGACGAACAGGCCCACGGTGGTCACGAACGGCGGCAGCGCCTGGATGATCGAGCGCGCCTGCTGGAACGTCACCGCACGGGGGCTTTTGGCATAGAACACGAAGCCGATGGCATCCGCCCCGGCCTCGACGGCTGCCAACGCATCCTCTATGCGGGTAATCCCACAGATCTTGCTGCGAACGGCTGACATGTCGACACAACTCCAAGACAAATCCGGGAAAGTCCCGGATGGTAACAAAAGCGTTCGAGGGCGTCAGCCGCCAAGTTCGGAGAAGCCGGTCAGGAAGTGTGGACCGATGTAACGTTCTGGCAATTCGAACTCGTCACGGTACTCGACCTGCACCAGATACAAACCAAATGGATGCGCGGTCACGCCACCGGTCCGGCGGATCCGGCTCTCCAGCACTTCTTTCATCCACTCCACCGGACGTTCACCGGCGCCAATGGTCATCAGCACACCGGCGATGTTGCGCACCATGTGGTGCAGGAAGGCGCTGGCGCGAATGTCCAGCACGATCATCTTGCCGTGACGGGTGACACGCAGGTGATGCAGCTCCTTGATCGGCGATTTGGCCTGGCACTGGCCGGCACGGAAAGCGCTGAAATCATGGGTGCCGAGCAGGTATTGAGCGGCCTCGGCCATGCGTTCGACGTCCAGCGGGCGGTGGTTCCAGGTCACTTCTTCGTTCAGGTGCGCGGGGCGGATCTGATCGTTGTAGATCACGTAGCGATACCGACGGGCAATGGCCTTGAACCGCGCATGGAAGTGCGCCGGCATGACCTTGGCCCAACTGACACTGACGTCGTGGGGCAAGTTGATGTTGGCGCCCATGGTCCAGGCCTTCATCGAACGCTCGACCTGGGTATCGAAATGCACCACCTGCCCGCAGGCATGCACCCCGGCGTCGGTACGCCCGGCGCACATCAGCGAGACGGGTGAATCGGCGACTTTGGACAAGGCGTTTTCGAGGGTTTCCTGCACGGTGAGCACCCCGGATGCCTGGCGCTGCCAGCCACGGTAGCGCGAGCCTTTGTATTCGACGCCCAGCGCGATCCGGAAAAAGCCGTCGGCTGCCATTTCGGCGGCCGGGTTATCTATATTTGCCAAGGAGGGACAGCCTGCTGATGTACCAAAGGCGGGCATTATAAGGCCGCCGGGCGGGGATACCAGAGAGATCTCCTTTGACTGTTGCGGCCTCTTCGCGGGCAAGCCCGCTCCCACAGTGATTTATGTCGCCCACAAAACCTGTGGGAGCGGCGGTGCGGCGGTCCGACTTGCCCGCGAAGAGGCCGCAGCAGACGACATCAATGCATCGCCCAAACAAAAACGGCAGCCTCACCGGGCTGCCGTTCCGTTTACAACTGAACGATCACTCAAGCCAGACGCGAAAGCATCTCCCTGGCCTCGCTCTTCTGCTCGTCACTGCCTTCGCTCACGACCTCATTGAGGATGTCGCGGGCACCGTCGCTGTCTCCCATGTCGATATAGGCCTGGGCCAGATCGAGCTTGGTAGCGGCTTCATCGGTACCCGAGAGGAAGTCGAACTCGTCATCGCCATCCAGTGCGGCATCGGCTTCGGTAAAGGTCGGCTCACCGATGCTGTTGGACAGGCTTTCCAGCTCGGCGTTGACATCATCCAGCTCGGCGGCGAACGTATCCGGTGTGCTCATTTCGTCGGCCAGCGACAGGTCGAAGTCGGCAGGCAAATCCAGATCATCCAGCGCAACGTCAGGAACAGCCGGGGTTTCGGCGACTGGAAAATCCTTCACGCCCTCATCCAGATCCAGTAGAAAATCATCTTCCGCCAACATCGCCGGCGACGGTTGCGCACCGAGATCCAGGTCAAGGTCGAAGTCCGACAGGTCGTCGAGGTTTTCCTTGATTTCGGTCTGTTGCTGCAACACCGACTCAAAACTCAGATCGTCATCCAGCGGAAATTCGTCCAGATCCGCCAAAGCCTCCACTTCAGGCTCCGGTGCAAGTGCAGGTGCAGGTGCAGGCGCCACTGGCTGGATCGTGTCCAGATCATCCAGGCTCAGGTCGAAGGCGCTGTCGAGGTCATCCTCGAATGGTGCCGGCTCTGCTGCTGGCGCTGGCGGCTCATCGAGCAACAGGTCCTTGACGTACTGCGCGTCCAGTTCGGCAGCAACGGCGGCTGCGGCGATGCCACCGGCAGCCACCAGCGCCATGGCCGGGAAGCGGCTTTTGAGCTTTTCGACCTGGGCGAAGTTGTCGCCATTGGCCACCAGCTTGCGCTCCTGGCCGACGAACGCATCGCGGTCGCCTTGCTGGCCGTAGACTTCCATCAGTTTCAAGCGCAAATCGCTGCGCTGGGGTTCTTGCTTGACGCCGTCCTCCAGCAACGCGGCAGCCTGGTTCAGGCGACCGGCATTGATGTGCGACTGAGCCTGGCCCAGCACGTCATCGGAACGCTCGGCAGCCGGCGACACTAATGGCGCGGCGATCGGCGTAGTCATCACGACCGGGGCAATGACTGGCGCCGGCGCGGGAGCCGGCGTCGGTGCAGTCGCCAGCTTCACGCTTGGCGACGGAACATCCAGGCCTTCGAAGCTGCTTTCCGGCAAGTCGAGATCGGCCGAGAACGGCTGCTCTTCGGCCAAGGCACGCGCCATGCGCTGATGCTTCTCGGCTGCTTGCTGGGCTTTGCGGCGTCGCGCCAGCAACAGCAGCAAGAGCAGCAGAACGACAGCACCGCCACCCACGAGGCCCAGCAGCACCGGATTGCTCAGCAACTCATTGAATTTCTGATCGTCGGACGCAGCCGGCGTCGCCTCGACAGGTTGTCCGACCGGCGTCGGAGCTGCCTCGGGCGCCGCGGCCACTGGCGCAGAGTCTGCCGGCGCAGGTGCAGCCGGATTGGGCGCCAGCTCGGCCGACATTGCCGGAGCCGTTGCGGTGCCTGGTGCGCCAGTCGCACCCTCGGCCTGCAACTTGGCCAGTTGATTGTTCTTCAGCTCGATCAGGCGCTGCAGCTTGTCCACCTGGCTTTGCAGGTCAGCCATGCGGCTTTTCAGCTCGGCGTTATCACGACGACTGGAGTCGAGGCTTTCCTGAGTCACCGCCAGCTTGTTGCTGAGGGCCACGGCATCACCAGCAGGCCCTTTGCCACGATTCTTGCCGGACTCGGCAGACACCAGGCTCAGTTTGTCGCCGGCCGCTTGAGCAGGAGCAACATCGCTGCGAGCACGATGGGTGGCGTCCAGTTGCTGCTGCCCTGCCCCGGGCTTGGCGACATAACGTCGCCCCTGACGCCAGGCCTTGTTCTGCGCAGCCACTTCGGCGATGGCCTTGGGTTGCGGCAGGTTCGTGCTCTGCGCCTGATCGGGCATACGCAGCACCTGGCCGGTTTTCAGGCGGTTGATGTTACCGTCAATGAAGGCGTCCGGGTTCAGCGCCTGAATGGCCAGCATGGTTTGCTGGATCGAACCGCCATTACGCGCCTTCGCGGCGATTTCCCACAGGGTATCGCGCGGCGTGGTGGTGTATTGCGATGGCTTGGTCGCACCGGTGACCGGTGCAGCGACGGTTGAAGTCGGTGCAGGCTGCGCAGCCGCCTCGGCGGTTTGCGACGAGAATTTCGATGGATCGAGCAGCACACTGTAGTCGCGCAACAAACGGCCGTTCGGCCACATCACCTGGACCAGGAATTTCACCATCGGCTCGGAGAGCGGCTTGCTGGAGGTCACGCGCAGGATGCTTTTGCCGTTGGCGTTAAGCACCGGGGTGAAGGTCAAGTCATTCAGAAACGCCTGGCGGTCGACACCGGCCTTGGCGAAATCTTCCGGCGAAGCCAGGCTCGGCACCAATTCGGCAGCGGTGAGGTCCTTGACATCGAGCAGCTCGATTTCCGCCACCAGCGGCTGGTTGAGCGTCGATTTCAGGGTCAGTTCCCCGAGCCCGAGGGCATGCGCCATACCGGAGGACAGCGCCGAGGCGGCCGCTATTGCTAACACCAGTTTGCGAACTTGAACCATTAGCTCATCCTTAGTTTGAACATTCCTCGGCCAGCGAGAAGATATTGATAGCCGCAGCCGTAAGGCATTGCGTACAACGACGAAGGTCGTCGCGCGCGATCATTTGATTGATGCCCCGCAAAGCCCCGCAGAGTGGCTCGCCTTCAGCGCTCCGGCAAGCATAGGCTCGCGCGGAATCATTCGACAAATTGTTGCAAAGTATCTTTTACAGCAGGTCTTTAATCAACAACTCAGCCAGCTGCACAGCGTTGAGCGCGGCGCCTTTGCGTACGTTATCTGACGTCAGCCACAAATTAAGTTCCGACAGGTCGTCGATACCGTGGCGAACCCGTCCCACGTAGACCACATCCTGCCCTACCGCGTCACCTACCGGCGTCGGGTAATCGCCCGCCTCGACCAGCTCGATACCGGGCGCGTCTTCCAACGCAGCATTGACTTTGGCCAAATCAATGTCGTTTGCGCACTGCAGGGTCACGCTATAGCTATCGCCAAAAAACACCGGGGCTTGAATGCAAGTGACGGAAATCTTCAATGCAGGCAGCGCCATGACCTGACGCAGCTCACGCACCAGGCGTTTTTCCAGCAGCGTATGACCTTGTTCGTCCGGCTTGCCGACCTGGGCCAACAGGTTGAAGGCCATCTGCCGGTCAAAGAATTTCGGTTCCAGCGGCCGCACATTCAGCAGTTCAGCGGTTTGCCGGGCGAGCTCACTCACGGCTTCACGACCCTGGGCCGATACTGCCAGGCTGGCGGTCAGGCTGACACGCTGCAAATCGAGCACATCCATCAGCGGCGCGAGCACCACCGCCAGCGTGGTAGCCGACGGACTTGGGGCGCTGACCAGAAACGGCTTTTTCAAGCCCGCCAACACCTGAGCGTTGGCCTCAGGCACGACCTGCGGCGCCTTGTCCGCCGGCAAGGCACCGGACAGATCGATCACCGAGCAACCGGCATCGGTCGCGCGGGAAGTAAAACTCAAGGAAACAGCCGGGCCGGCGGCAAAAAATGCCAACTGCACCTTGCTGAAGTCGAACTCATCGACTTCCCGCACCCGCACATTCTTGCCGCGAAAGGGTACGGAACTGCCGGCCGACTCGCTGCTGGCCAACAGATGAAGGGTGCCGATCGGGAAATCGCGCTCTTCGAGAATCTGCACGAGTGTTTCGCCGACAGTACCGGTGGCGCCGATCACGGCAATATCAATGGACTGGTTCATGGCTTGGCCTCTGGCGAAACGGGGGGAGCGGCACTTTACCGGGTGACTGGCATGCAGGCAATTCTGCCGGGCCTTGTGGTGCCTGTGATGGCCCCTTCGCGAGCAAGCCCGCTCCCACAAGGATCGCGCTGAACCCTGTGGGAGCGGGCTTGCCCGCGAAGAGGCCGGTACGGGCAACACATAAACGCCAGACAGTCAGGGATAAAAAAACCCGCGCCTCTTTCAAGGCGCGGGTTCTTTCATTGCATCAGTCGATCAACGCTCGAGCAGGATCCGCAGCATGCGACGCAGCGGTTCGGCCGCGCCCCACAGCAGCTGGTCGCCAACAGTGAACGCGCCGACGAACTGCGAGCCCATGTTCAGTTTGCGCAGACGGCCAACCGGGATGTTCAGGGTGCCGGTGACCTTGTTCGGGCTCAGCTCCTGAATGCTGGTCTCACGGCTGTTCGGCACCAGCTTGACCCAAGGGTTGTGCTGGCTGATCAGCCCTTCGATGTCGGCGATCGGCACGTCTTTGTTCAGCTTGATGGTCAGCGCCTGGCTGTGGCAGCGCATGGCGCCGATGCGCACGCAGATGCCATCGACCGGGATCGGGCTCTTGAAGCGACCGAGGATCTTGTTGGTCTCGGCCTGGGCCTTCCACTCTTCACGGCTTTGACCGTTCGGCAGTTCCTTGTCGATCCACGGGATCAGGCTGCCGGCCAGCGGTACGCCGAAGTTTTCGGTCGGGTACGCGTCGCTGCGCATGGCTTCGGCCACACGACGGTCGATGTCGAGGATCGCGCTGGCCGGGTCGGCCAGTTGATCGGCGACCGCGGCGTGGGTCGCGCCCATCTGCTTGATCAGTTCACGCATGTTCTGCGCGCCGGCACCGGAGGCCGCCTGATAGGTCATGGCGCTCATCCACTCGACCAGACCGGCTTCGAACAGGCCACCAAGGCCCATCAGCATCAGGCTGACGGTGCAGTTACCGCCGATGTAGTTCTTGGTGCCAGCATCGAGCTGCTGGTCGATGACCTTGCGGTTCACCGGGTCCAGTACGATCACCGCGTCATCCTGCATGCGCAGGCTGGAAGCGGCGTCGATCCAGTAACCCTGCCAGCCGGCTTCGCGCAGCTTGGGGAAGACTTCGCTGGTGTAGTCGCCACCCTGGCAGGTCAGAATCACGTCGAGGGTTTTCAGCTCTTCAATGCTGTAAGCGTCCTTGAGCGGAGCAATGTCCTTGCCCACGGACGGGCCTTGGCCACCGACATTGGAAGTGGTGAAAAACACCGGCTCGATAAGATCGAAATCCTGCTCTTCCAGCATCCGCTGCATGAGCACGGAACCGACCATACCGCGCCAACCGATCAGACCTACACGTTTCATCGCAACTACACCTTCTTGAAATGTGGGCCGCTGCCTTGTCTTGAATTTGGCAGCGGGCCCGAGAGATTACAGATTCCGCAGCGCGGCGACTACTGCGTCACCCATTTCCTGCGTACCGACTTTAGTGCAACCGGCCGACCAGATGTCGCCCGTGCGCAAGCCCTGATCGAGCACCAGGCTTACGGCTTTCTCGATGGCGTCTGCGGCAGCCTGCTGATTGAAGCTGTAACGCAGCATCATCGACACCGACAAAATGGTCGCCAGCGGGTTGGCAATGCCCTTGCCCGCGATGTCCGGCGCCGAACCGTGGCACGGCTCGTACATGCCCTTGTTGTTGGTGTCCAGGGACGCCGATGGCAGCATGCCGATGGAACCGGTGAGCATCGAAGCCTGGTCGGACAGGATGTCGCCGAACATGTTGTCGGTGACGATCACGTCGAACTGCTTCGGTGCACGCACCAGTTGCATGGCGGCGTTGTCGACGTACATGTGGCTCAGTTCGACTTCAGGATAATCCTTGGCCACTTGCTCGACCACTTCACGCCACAACTGGCTGGACGCCAGTACGTTGGCCTTGTCCACCGAGCACAGTTTCTTGCCGCGGACCATGGCCATGTCGAAGCCGACACGAGCGATGCGGCGGATTTCGCTTTCGCTGTACGGCAGGGTGTCGTAGGACTGACGCTCACCGTTTTCCAGGGTACGGGTACCGCGTGGCGCACCGAAGTAGATGCCGCCGGTCAGTTCGCGAACGATCAGGATGTCCAGCCCGGAAACGATTTCCGGCTTCAGGCTGGAAGCCTCGGCCAGTTGCGGGTACAGGATCGCCGGACGCAGGTTGCCGAACAGGCCCAGTTGCGCGCGGATTTTCAACAGGCCGCGCTCAGGGCGGATGTCACGCTCGATGGTGTCCCATTTCGGGCCGCCGACCGCACCCAGCAACACGGCATCGGCCGCGCGGGCACGTTCCAGGGTTTCATCGGCCAAAGGCACGCCGTGCTTGTCGATGGCCGCGCCACCGATCACGTCGTGGCTCAGCTCGAAGCCCAGAGAGAACTTGTCACTGGCCAGCTCCAGGACCTTGACCGCTTCGGCCATGATTTCCGGGCCAATACCGTCACCTGGGAGAATCAGAATCTGCTTGCTCATGCTTTCCTCATGTCATCAGTCGGTGCGCCCTGGGGCGCTCCCGGAAAAATTCTATCGCTCGGCCATCAATACCAGCACATCGGTACTGAACGAACCATCGGCCTCAATCTCAAAATATTCGCGTACTTCATGACCCATCGACTGCTGCAACTGGCGGATCGCCGCGCGCATCACTTCAGGAGTGCGCATGCGTTCGACCCAGCTGTTGTACTCCAGACGCAAGCGCTGACGGGTGGTACTGCGGGTGTGCAGCCCCGCCTCGCTGACCTGGCGCAACCACTCACCGGCGGAATAATCGCGCACATGGCTGGTGTCGCGCAGCACTTCGACGCTTTGCAGGTAAGTGTCGAACAACGGACTGCCCGGTGACAACACGTCGACAAATGCCGCCACGCCACCCGGCTTCAACACCCGGCGCACTTCCCGCAGGGCCACGCCCAGATCGCTCCAATGGTGCGCCGAATAGCGGCTGAAGACGAAATCGAATTCGCCATCGGCGAACGGCAGGCGCTCGGCGGCACCGAGGACCGTCGATACGTTGCTCAAGCCACGATCAACGGCAGCACCGGCGACCACATCCAGCATTTGCTGCGACAGGTCGTAGGCCACCACTTCCTTGACCAGCGAAGCCACGTGGAAACTCACGTGACCGGCGCCGCAACCCAGGTCCAGGACCCGGGCATCGCCCTGCCCCGCCAGTTCAGCCTGTAGCAGAGCGAATTCGGTGCCTTGAGCGTGTACGGCGCTGCTGAGGTAGGCGGCTGCCTGTTCACCGAATTGCTTTTGGACTACCTGGCTGTGCTGGGCGGTGCTGGTCATGGGGACTTCCTTTGAGGTGTGAGCCTTGCGTTGTCTGGTCTGCCGTCTTCGCGAGCAAGCCCGCTCCCACATTGGAACGCATTTCAAAATGTGGGAGCGGGCTTGCTCGCGAAGAGGCCGGCCCTGCCTACATCAATTTCTGATCAATCACGCATCGCGAAACAGCCACGGCTGGCTCGCACGGTGCTTGGCTTCAAACGCTGCAATCGCATCGCCGTCCTGCAAGGTCAGGCCAATGTCGTCCAGACCATTGAGCAGGCAATGCTTGCGGAACGCATCGACTTCAAAGCTCAACACCTTGCCGTCAGGACGGGTCACGGTCTGGGCTTGCAGATCGACCTGCAACTGGTAGCCAGGATTGGCCTCGACCTGCTGGAACAGTTCGTCGACTTCGGCATCGCTCAGGATGATCGGCAGCAAGCCGTTCTTGAAGCTGTTGTTGAAGAAGATGTCGGCATAGCTCGGCGCGATGATGCTGCGGAAACCGTACTCTTCCAGCGCCCACGGCGCGTGTTCACGGCTGGAGCCGCAACCGAAGTTCTCACGGGCCAGCAACACGCTGGCGCCCTGGTAACGCTCGGCATTGAGGACGAAGTCCTTGTTCAGCGGACGCTTGGAGTTGTCCTGATAAGGCTGCCCCACATCCAGGTAACGCCATTCATCGAACAGGTTCGGGCCAAATCCAGTGCGCTTGATCGACTTCAAGAACTGCTTCGGAATGATCTGGTCGGTGTCGACGTTGGCACGATCCAAAGGCGCGACAAGTCCAGTGTGCTGGGTAAAAGCTTTCATGCTGCGCTCCTTAAATCAATTCACGGACGTCGACGAAACGACCGTTTACGGCAGCGGCCGCGGCCATGGCCGGGCTGACGAGGTGGGTACGGCCACCGGCGCCCTGACGGCCTTCGAAGTTACGGTTGGAGGTCGAGGCGCAATGCTCGCCACTTTCCAAACGGTCCGGGTTCATCGCCAGGCACATCGAGCAACCCGGCTCACGCCATTCGAAACCGGCTTCGAGGAAAATCTTGTCCAGGCCTTCCGATTCGGCCTGAGCCTTCACCAGGCCCGAGCCTGGCACCACGATGGCCTGCTTGATGGTCGAGGCCACTTTGCGGCCCTTGGCGATCACCGCGGCGGCGCGCAGGTCTTCGATCCGCGAGTTGGTGCAGGAACCGATGAATACGCGGTCGAGCTGGATGTCGGTGATCGCCTGATTGGCGGTCAAACCCATGTACTTCAAGGCACGGACGATGGAGTCACGCTTGACCAGGTCCATTTCCTTCGCAGGATCCGGCACGTTCTGGTCGACCGCCAAGACCATTTCCGGCGAGGTGCCCCAGCTGACTTGCGGCTTGATTTGCGTTGCGTCGAGCTCGACCACGGTGTCGAATCTGGCGTCGGCGTCAGACACCAGGTCTTTCCAGGCTTCGACGGCCAGGTCCCACTCCGCGCCTTTCGGCGCGAACGGACGACCCTTGACGTATTCCACAGTCTTTTCGTCTGCAGCCACCAGGCCTACGCGAGCGCCGGCTTCGATGGCCATGTTGCAGATGGTCATGCGGCCTTCCACGGACAGGTCGCGAATCGCGCTGCCGGCGAATTCGATGGCATGGCCGTTACCGCCGGCGGTGCCGATCTTGCCGATCACGGCGAGCACGATGTCCTTGGCGGTCACGCCGAACGGCAATTGGCCTTCGACGCGCACCAGCATGTTCTTCATTTTCTTGGCGACCAGGCACTGGGTGGCGAGCACGTGCTCGACCTCGGAAGTGCCGATACCGTGGGCCAATGCGCCGAATGCACCGTGGGTCGAGGTGTGGGAGTCGCCGCAGACCACGGTCATGCCCGGCAAGGTGGCGCCCTGCTCCGGGCCGATGACGTGGACGATGCCCTGGCGAACGTCGTTCATCTTGAATTCGACAATGCCGTATTCATCACAGTTGTCATCCAGAGTCTGGACTTGCAGGCGCGAGACCTGGTCAACGATGGCGTCGATGCCGCCCTTGCGCTCCGGGGTGGTCGGTACGTTGTGGTCCGGGGTCGCGATGTTGGCATCGATGCGCCATGGCTTGCGCCCGGCCAGACGCAGGCCTTCAAAGGCTTGCGGCGAAGTCACTTCGTGGATGATGTGACGGTCGATGTAGATCAGCGCAGAGCCATCGTCGCGCTGCTTGACCAAATGCGAATCCCAGAGCTTGTCGTAGAGCGTTTTGCCGGCCATCAGACGGTTTCCTCATCAGCTTGTTTCTATGCCCCGGATTTTGAATGACTCAATAACCCCTTGGCTTGTGAGGTCGATCCTATGGGGTTACATTAAATAACTCAAATTCATATTTTTTATGCTTTGGATAACCAACTGGAATACGAACATGGACCTGGCCAACCTCAATGCTTTTATTGCCATTGCCGAGACAGGAAGTTTCTCCGGTGCAGGTGAACGGCTGCACCTGACCCAGCCGGCCATCAGCAAGCGCATCGCCGGACTGGAGCAGCAATTGAAGGTGCGGCTGTTCGATCGCCTGGGCCGTGAAGTGGGCCTGACCGAGGCCGGGCGCGCCCTGCTGCCGCGGGCCTATCAGATTCTCAATGTGCTGGATGATACGCGCCGCGCCTTGACCAACCTCACCGGCGAAGTGACCGGCCGCCTGACCCTGGCCACCAGTCACCACATCGGCCTGCACCGTCTGCCTCCCTTATTAAGGGAGTTCACCCGACGCTACCCGCAAGTTGCGCTGGATATTCAGTTCCTCGATTCGGAAGTGGCCTACGAGGAAATTCTCCATGGCCGCGCCGAACTGGCAGTCATCACCCTCGCACCGGAGCCCCACACGCTGGTCAAGGCCACGCCTGTGTGGGACGACCCGCTGGATTTCGTGGTCGCCCCGGAGCACTCACTGCTCAACAACGGCAAGGTCAGCCTGGCGGACATCGCCCGACACCCGGCGGTGTTCCCCGGCGGCAACACCTTTACCCACCACATCGTGCAACGACTGTTTGAAGCCCAGGGCCTGACGCCCAACATCGCCATGAGCACCAACTACCTGGAAACCATCAAGATGATGGTCTCGATCGGCCTGGCCTGGAGTGTCTTGCCACGCACCATGCTCGATGACCAGGTGGCGCGCATACCTTTGCCGGGCATACAGCTCACTCGCCAGCTAGGCTATATCCTGCACACGGAAAGGACGCTGTCGAATGCTGCGCGGGCCTTCATGGCCTTGCTGGACGCTCAACTCGATCTGCCAGGGACTCAAGGCTAACTTGTGCTACTCCTATAGAGCCGCGAATACCTGCAACAAACGCCCAACACCAGCCCAAGGCTTGCCAATGCCGAAATCTGTAGACCGTATTCCGCCGATGCCGCGTATCCAGGCAATTGATCCAAAAAGCTCCGAACAGAGCTGGGAAAGCGCCTCGCAATTGCTCGCCGCGCTCAACGGTGCGCGCCTGGGCGCCTGGTATTGGGACATCGAGCGCGGCCAGATCAGCTGGTCCCGGGGTACGCAGGCGCTGTTCGGCTTCGATCCACGGCAACCGCTGCCCCATGACCTGGAATACCTCGACCTGCTGCCGCCCGAGGATCGCGCCAAAACCGTACGCGCCTTTCACGCGGTCATTGGCGGCGCGCCACTGGAGCAGGCCATGCACCACCGCATCCGCTGGCCCGACGGAAGCCTGCACTGGCTGGAAATCAGCGGCAGCCTGTTGCCGGACAAGCATGGCCGGCCACGGATGATTGGCGTGATCCGCGAGATTACTCACCAGCGCCAGCGTGAACAGGCGTTGAGCAGTTCGGAAAAACGCTTCGCCACCCTGTTTCACCTGTGCCCGAACATGGTTCTGCTGACCCGCCAGGAAGACGGCCTGATTACCGAAGCCAACCAATATTTCGAAAGCCTGTTCGGTTGGCCGGTGCAAGACGCGATCGGCCGCACCACCCTGGAACTGGGGCTGTGGGTACACCCCGAGCAACGGGCCGATCTGGTCAAGGCCACTAAAGCCAAAGGCGACCTGGTCAGCATGGAAGTGCAGTTCCGCGCCAGCAACGGCCAGATCCATGACGGCATCCTCAGTGCGCAAAAAGTCGAGCTCGAAGGCCAGCCCTATCTACTGAGCACCTTCCTCGACACCACCGAACGCAAAGCCGCCGAACACGCCCTCAAGGACAGCCAGGAACGCCTCGACCTGGCCCTGGATTCGGCGCAACTCGGTACCTGGGACTGGCACATTCCCAGCGGCATGCTCTACGGATCGGCACGGGCCGCCCAACTGCACGGTCTGGAAGCCAAACCCTTTCACGAATCCTTCGACGCATTTTTCGAGG
The DNA here is from genome assembly GCF_000282295.1 of Pseudomonas sp. GM33. Classification (NCBI taxonomy): domain Bacteria; kingdom Pseudomonadati; phylum Pseudomonadota; class Gammaproteobacteria; order Pseudomonadales; family Pseudomonadaceae; genus Pseudomonas; species Pseudomonas sp. GM33. The sequence goes on along the minus strand of NZ_AKJO01000094.1, from coordinate 2,359 downwards.
GCGTGCCCGGCGAAGAGCGCGACACCATGCGCGACGCCTATCGCAGCCTGCGCGAAGGCCCGGCCGGCAACTATCAATTGACCTACCGCGTGCAATTGCCCGACGGCAGCTCACGCTACCTGGAAAGCCGCGCCCGCCTCTACCGCGATGACAACGGCGTGCCGGTGCGCATGGCCGGCACCTTGCTCGACATCACCGACCAGGTTGAGCGTGAACAACGGCTGGTGGCCTCCGAAGAAAAATTCGCCACGCTGTTCCAGGTCAGCCCCGATCCGATCTGCGTCACCCACCAGGACAGCGGCCAGTTCATCGAAATCAACTCCAGCTTCACCCAGACCTTCGGCTGGAGCACCGCCGATGTGATCGGCCGCAGCGCCGACGAAATCGGCCTGTGGGACGCCTCGGCGAAAAGCCTGCGACGGATCGAACAAGTAATCCGCGAACAAGGCCTGAACAACGTCGCCATTCTGGTCCAGCACAAGGACGGACAGGCCCTGACCTGCGTGATTTCCAGCCGCCAGATCAGCGTCGGCGACCAGGCCTGCATCGTCACCACGCTGCGCGACATCACCCAGCAACAACGCTCGGAAGCGGCGCTCAAGGCCAGTGAAGAGAAGTTTGCCAAGGCCTTCCACTCCAGCCCCGACGCCATCACCATCACCGAGCGCGACACCGGACGCTATCTGGAGGTCAACGACGGTTTCTGCCGCCTGACCGGCTACCGCGCCGAGGAAGTGGTGGGCCGCACGGTGTACCAGGTCGGGATCTGGGCGGAAGAAAAACAACGCTCGGCGCTGCTGGCCGAATTGCAGATCAAGGGCCGGGTTCATCACCAGGAAATGCTCGGGCGCAACAAGCGCGGCGAACTGCTCACCGTCGAAGTCTCGGTGGAGCCGATCACCCTCAACGAAACCGCCTGCCTGCTGTTGACCGCGCGGGACGTGAGCCTGCTGAAAAACGCCGAAGCGCAGATTCGCCACCTGGCCTACCACGACCCACTGACCAACCTGCCCAACCGTGCCTTGCTGATGGACCGCCTGAGCCAGCAGATCGCCCTGCTCAAACGGCATAACCTGCGCGGCGCGCTGATGTTCCTCGACCTCGACCACTTCAAGCACATCAACGACTCCCTCGGGCATCCAGTGGGCGATACCGTGCTGAAAATCATCACCGCGCGCCTGGAGGCCAGCGTGCGCATGGAGGACACGGTTGCGCGCCTGGGTGGCGATGAATTCGTGGTGCTGCTCAGCGGCCTCGAAGGCTCGCGCAGCGAGGTCAGCGATCAGGTTCGCGAACTGGCCGACACCCTCCGCGAGCTGCTGTCCGAACCGATGTTCCTCGACGGCCAGCGCCTGCAAGTGACGCCAAGTATCGGCATTGCGCTGATCCCCGATCACGGCTCGACCCCGACCGACCTGCTCAAGCGCGCCGACATCGCGCTCTATCGCGCCAAGGACTCGGGACGCAATACCGCGCAGATGTACCACAACACCATGCAGAAGGCCGCGAGCGAACGCCTGCGCATGGAAACCGACTTGCGCCTGGCCCTGTCCCGGGGCGAATTTCACGTGCATTACCAACCCCAGGTCGACGCCCGGGGCGACCGCATCGTCGGCGCCGAGGCCCTGGTACGCTGGAATCACCCGGAACTCGGGGCACAATCACCGACAGAGTTCATCAAGGTGCTGGAAGACAGCGGACTGATCCTGGAGGTCGGCACCTGGATCCTCGACGAAGCCTGCCAGGCCTTCAAGCAACTGATCGACCGAGGCCTGGTGAACCCTTACAAATTCAGCCTGTGCGTGAACATCAGCCCGCGCCAGTTCCGCCAGAACGATTTCGTTGAACGCGTTGAAAACAGCCTCGCCACTTATGGGCTGCCCTGCTCGTTGCTGAAACTGGAAATCACCGAAGGCATCGTGATCCAGAACCTGGAAGACACCATCGGCAAAATGCGCCGCCTGAAAAAACTCGGTGTGAGCTTCGCCATGGACGACTTCGGCACCGGCTATTCCTCACTGACCTACCTCAAGCGCCTGCCGGTCGACACCCTGAAAATCGACCAGTCGTTCATCCGCGACGCCACCAGCGACCCGAACGACGCCGAGATCATCCGCGCCATCGTCGCCATGGCCCGCAGCCTGGATTTGAAAGTGATTGCCGAAGGGGTGGAAACAGCGGAGCAGCTTGAGTTCCTGCTGGGGCTGGAGTGCCACTTCTACCAAGGGTATTTGCACAGCCCGCCGTTGCCGGTGGAAGAGTTCCAAAAACTCCTGAAATAACGCAAACCCTGGAGCTGCCGCAAGCTGCGATCTTTTGATCTTGATTTTTAAAATCAAAAGATCGCAGCCTGCGGCAG
>NZ_AKJO01000093.1:0-25065 GCF_000282295.1 Pseudomonas sp. GM33 | reverse complement strand
GGCTCGCCACCCGCGGAGCCGCAATATTGGCCGGCTTGCTGTTGGCCCTGCTGCCCACGGCGGTGCGCTACAGCCAGGAAGTGCGAATGTATTCGCTGCTGGGACTGTGGTTGCTGGGGGCAACCATTGCGCTGGTGTACTGGATCCGCAAGCCGCAGCGCCGGCGCTATCTGGTGATCTATGTCGTGCTGATGAGCGCGGCGTTTTACACCCATTACTTCACGGCCCTGTGCGTGCTCTGCCATTGGTTGTACCTGGGGATCATCCGCGTGCAGCCGGGGCATCGTCTGCGGCACATCCAGCGGGGTGACTGGTGGCTGGCCAATGTGGCTATCGTGGCGCTGTATCTGCCGTGGTTGCCGGGGTTTGTCGACCTGCTACAGCACCTGGATCAACTCAAGGCCAATGGCGATGTTGGCTGGGAGTTGCCCGTCAGCCTGGACTCCTTACCGTCGATGGTCTGGTCATTGCTGACCCAGGACGACGGCGAAAGCCTGCCAGTACTGCTTTTCATTGCCTTGCCTTTGGCCTTGCCGTTGCTGGCATGGGTGGCGCTGACGCGTGACCGAAGCGTGTTCCGCGGCAGTGTGCTGCTCGCGGTCTACACCTTTGTCCCGATGCTGCTGGTGTTCGTGGTGTCGTTTTTTTCGCCGATATTCATCGAGCGTTACCTCACCGCCTATGCGCTTGGCCTGCCGTTGCTGACGGCCTTGGCGATCGATCGCCTGTACAACGGCTCCCGGGTGCTGGCCCTGACGGTGCTGGTGCTATTCGTCGGTGTGGAACTGGTGGGCCTGAAAAACAATGCGACGGTAGACGTCCATGATCAGGTCAATGTCCTGGTGGAAGACGTCAATCTGCATTTTCAGCCGGGCGACCGGATCGTCATCAGTGACATGCTCTGGTACTTGAGTTACGTCTACTACAACCGCACCAATACCCAGCCCCTGCTGTACACCCCGCCGCGGGCCGATGGCACTTCGAGTCAGCCGAACGACTATGGTTTCGGTACCTTGACGACGTCAGACGTATATTTGGACCACTTGAGCGATCTGCCCAAGGGCACGGGAAGAATCTGGCTGATCGGTACCGCCGACGTACCGGACGAATTTGCACCGTTGCCGACGCAATGGCATATCGCTCGTCAGATGAAAGCCGGTGGTGTTGCCGCGAGGTTGTACCTGTCCGGCAATGCCGGGCAATGAGTGGCGTCATCGCAGCCTTCAGGGTTTCGACGACAAGTCAGCCATGCCCTTGAGCAACTCGATCGGCAACGGAAAGACGATGGTCGAGCTCTTGTCTCCGGCAATCGAACTCAGGGTCTGCATGTAGCGCAGTTGCATGGCCCCCGGTTGGCGGCCCAGCATTTCGGCGGCCTGCATGAGTTTTTCCGAGGCCTGCAATTCGCCTTCGGCGTGGATCACCTTGGCGCGCCGTTCCCGCTCGGCTTCGGCCTGCTTGGCGATGGCACGGACCATCGACTCGTTGAGGTCCACGTGCTTGATCTCGACGTTGGCGACCTTGATGCCCCAGGCGTCGGTCTGGGCGTCGAGTACTTGCTGGATGTCCAGGTTCAACCGTTCGCGTTCGGCCAGCAGTTCGTCCAGTTCGTGTTTGCCCAGCACCGCCCGCAACGTGGTTTGCGCCAATTGGCTGGTGGCGGCCAGGAAATCCTCGACCTGGATGATGGCTTTCTGCGGATCGAGCACGCGGAAATACAGCACCGCGTTGACCTTGACCGACACGTTGTCGCGGGTGATCACGTCTTGCGGCGGCACGTCCAGCACCACGGTGCGCAAGTCGACTCTGACCATTTGCTGGACCACCGGAATCAGCAGGATCAGGCCGGGGCCCTTGACCTGCCAGAAGCGCCCGAGCTGGAACACCACCCCGCGCTCGTACTCGCGCAGGATGCGGAACGTCGACCCCGCCAGTGCGATGAGCAACAGTAGCAGCGCGACAAGACCCAATTGCAAACCCATGACTATTCTCCGCCCGGCGCCGCGTCAGCCGCGGCCACTTGCAGCAGCAAGCCCTTGCGCCCCACCACCCGCACCCGTTGCCCGGGTTGCAGCGGCGTCGCGCTGAGTACCTGCCATTGTTCTCCTTGCAGATGCACCCAGCCGCCATAGGCGTTGCCGGCCTGCAATGACGTCACTGCCGTCACGCTGCCGAGCAGCCCGGCATCACCGCTGACGGTGTGGCGAGGTCGGGTTTTCAAGGCGTGAATCACCAGGTAGATCAGTAGCAGCGCACTGACCACTGCCAGGCCGATCATCAACGGCACGGGCACTTCGGTGTTGGACAGGATCACCGCGCCGATCACGAACATCACGATGCCGCCCAGGCCGATCACGCCGTAATTGGGCAGGGCTGCCTCGGCGATCAGGAACGCGATGCCGAAGGTGATCAGCCAGATCCCCACGGGATTGGGCACCAGCAACACAACCGTGTCGGCAGCGAAGACCGATCCGCTCAATGCCAACAGCAACGCAACTGCACAGCAACGCGCGTTCACTTGACCCTCCGGGAGAGTCGTGGAGTGGCTCTGAGTACAGTTTAGTTGAGCCTCGACCTGTATGAATTTTGCTCAATTGTCGTCGTCGGCCGATGGGCGGATTTCCCGCCGGATCACGCCGGCGGGCCTAGACTTTTACTACGCAAGCAACGCTTTAACCATCGTCTGCCAGTGATCACGGCGGACACCGAGGTGCATCATGCGTATGGCAAGAACCGTGCAGCGAAGCCTGGAAAAGGCTCAATGCGAATATGACATCGTCAGCCACCCCCACTCGGCCAGCAGCCTCGAAACGGCGCGGGTCGCCGGTATTCCTGCCGAACGGGTGGCCAAATCGGTGATCCTCGACGATCACCATGGGCACTACCTGATGGCCGTGCTGCCCGCCAGCCGTCACCTTGACCTGAGCAAGGTCCGCAGCAGCGGTGAGTGGCAGGTTTCCCGCGAAAGCAACCTGGCGCACCTGTTCGACGATTGCGAACGCGGTGCTGTGCCGGCGCTGGGTGAGTCCTATGGATTGGAAGTGGTGATCGACCCGCTGCTGACCCGGCAGAAAGACATCTATCTGGAGGCCGGCAACCACGTCAACCTAGTGCGCATGGACATGCCCGAGTTCCTGAAAATGGTGCCGCATGCGGAGGTGCGGGAGTTGAGTCATTAGGTCTGCAGCGTCTTCGCTGCCGTCATCGCGAGCAAGCTCGCTCCCACAGGGTCTGTGTCGATCACAAAACCTGTGGGAGCGAGCTTGCTCGCGATGACCGCGTAGCGGTCCCTAAATTAGTTCCCAGGAGTTCGATATGGAAAGCCCGACCCACAACCTACCTTCGCTGTTCAAACAACTCGGTCTGCCGGACGACGCCGAAAGCATCGATAAATTCATCGCCACCCATTCACCGCTCAAACCGGAACTGCACCTTGCGGATGCATTTTTCTGGAGCCCGAGCCAGGCGGAGCTTCTGCGAGACGAGATTCTCGATGACGCGGATTGGGCGGAGGTGGTGGATCAACTGGATGTGATGTTGAGGAAGGGGCGGGGGGTGTAAATAACGGATAGGCGGCGGTTCACAGAGGTTGCTCTGATTGAACTAATTGACCAAAATTAAGACCTTATTTGAGGTCTTAATTATGCAAAATGTTTTGGCCGATATGGCTGTCAGCGTGTCTGAACTAAAGAAAAACCCCTCTGCCGTTTTGAATGGTGCCCATGGAGGGCCCGTCGCGGTGCTCAATCACAATCGCGTCATGGGCTACATGGTTCCTGCCGATGTGTTCGAAGCCATGATGGAGCGCCTTGATGATTTGGAGTTGGCGGAACTCGTGCGTTCTCGTCGTCATGAAACGCCAATCCCGGTAACGCTGGATGACTTATAAGCTCGAATTTCTCCCGTCTGCACGCAAAGAATGGGACAAGCTGGGGCACACAGTGCGCGAGCAATTCAAAAAGAAACTGTCAGAGCGGCTTGAGGTGCCTCGAATCCAGTCTGACGCGCTGCATGGCATGCCTGACTGCTACAAGATCAAGCTGAGGTCATCGGGATATCGACTCGTCTACGAGGTGATAGATGAGCGCATTGTTGTTTCTGTCGTTGCAGTAGGAAAGCGCGAACGCAGTGAGGTCTATGAGCGCGCCAGGAAACGTTGAGGGCTCTCGGCAGGTCGCTGTTACGTATTTGTTTCAAAACTTGACGGAAAATCCTCTCCAATGCAATATTGATAGTTAGCAAACTAACAGTGTGTATTTTCCCTCGTGCCGAACAACCTCGACGTTCTCCAGATGAACATCAGCAGTGCCATGGTGGTGGCCGCCAGGCATTGGCGCAAAATCTGCCAGACCACGCTGGTCAACTATGGAATCTCCGAAGCCTGCGCCGTTCCGCTGTTGATGATCGGGCGCCTGGGCGAGGGCGTGCGCCAGGTGACGGTGGCGCAAGCCGCCGGGATGGAGAGCCCATCGCTGGTGCGCCTGCTGGATCAACTGTGCCATTCCGGTTACGTCTGCCGGACCGAAGATGCGCAGGACCGCCGCGCCAAATGCCTGAGCCTGACCGAAACCGGCCGGGAGCTGGTGCAGGCGGTCGAAGTGGAGTTGGTGCGCTTGCGCCAGGAGGTCCTGGAAGGCATTGACCAGAGTGATCTGGAAGCTACGCTGCGGGTACTGAGAGCTTTTGAAGCGGCCACGCCGCCATCGGTGGCCAACTCTTGAACGGATTTTTCGCAGGCATGCCCCCGGCGCGAGACTGGTTCTACGGGGTCCGCACCTTCGCCGCATCGATGATCGCGCTGTACATCGCCCTGCTCATGCAAATGCCGCGTCCGTACTGGGCGATGGCCACGGTGTACATCGTTTCCAGCCCGTTTCTCGGACCTACCAGTTCCAAGGCGTTGTACCGGGCAGTCGGCACCTTTATCGGCGCGGCGGCGGCGGTTCTGTTTGTGCCGATGTTCGTGCAGAGTCCCTACGTGCTGGTGGTGGTGATTGCACTGTGGACCGGCACGCTGCTGTTTCTGTCCCTGCATTTGCGCACCGCGAACAACTACGCCTTGATGCTCGCCGGTTACACCTTGCCGTTGATCGCCCTGCCGGTGGTGAACAACCCGTTGGGGGTGTGGGACGTGGCCGAGGCGCGGACCGAAGAAATCTTTCTGGGCATCGTCGTAGCGGCGGTGGTCGGTGCCATGTTCTGGCCGCGACGCCTGGCGCCGGTGTTCAATGATTCGGTGAGCAAATGGTTTACCGATGCATCGACCTACAGCCTGCGCTTCCTCAGTCGTAACGTGCAGCCGGAAGAAGTCAGCGCGTTGCGCGCATCGATGGTCGCCACCTTCAACTCCCTGGAGTTGATGATCGGTCAGTTACCCCACGAAGGATCGCGTCCGCAGACGGTGCGCAATACCAAGGAGTTGCGTGGGCGGATGATTCACCTGCTGCCGGTAGTCGACGCTCTCGACGACGCGCTTTATGCCCTGGAACGACGTACGCCCGAGCTTGTGGACAAGTTCGCGCCGTTGCTGACGGCCACCACCGAATGGCTCGAGCACAAGGATGCCGACCTCGACCGTTGGCAAGCACTCAAGGATCAACTGGAAGCCCTGCAACCCGCCCCCGCAGCGCTGGATGACCGCAAGCAGCTGCTGTTCTCCAATGCGATTTATCGTCTCGGCGAGTGGATCGATTTGTGGCAGGACTGCCGCAGCCTGCAGTACGCCATCCAGTGCGAAAGCCAGGACAGCTGGCGCGCAGTGTATCGGCACTGGCGGCTGGGGCGGCTGTCCCCGTTTCTGGATCGCGGCCTGATGTTGTATTCCGCGGCTTCCACCGTCACCGCGATTATCGTGGCCTCGGTGTTGTGGATTCTGCTCGGCTGGACCGATGGCGGCAGCGCCGTGATCCTGGCGGCTGTGGCGTGCAGCTTCTTCGCCTCGATGGACGACCCGGCGCCGCAGATTTACCGGTTCTTTTTCTGGACGGCGATGTCGGTGGTGTTCGCCAGCCTTTATCTGTTTCTGGTGCTGCCCAACCTGCATGACTTTCCGATGCTGGTGCTGGCGTTTGCCGTGCCGTTCATTTGCGTCGGCACCCTGACGGTCAAGCCGCAGTTTTACCTGGGCATGTTGCTGACACTGGTCAACACCTCGTCCTTCATCAGCATTCAGGGTGCCTACGACGCCGACTTCCTCAGTTTCGCCAACTCCAACCTGGCCGGTCCCATGGGGCTGCTGTTCGCGTTCATCTGGACCCTGATCGCCCGGCCGTTCGGGGCCGAGCTGGCAGCCAAGCGCCTGACCCGTTTCAGCTGGCGTGACATTGTCGGCCTCTCCGAGCCGGCCACGTTGTCCGAACATCGGCTGTTGGGCATAAAGATGCTCGATCGGCTGATGCAGCACCTGCCGCGCCTGGCCATGACCGGCCAGGACTCCGGCGTGGCCCTGCGGGAAGTGCGGGTGGCGCTGAATCTGCTGGACTTGCTGGCCTATACGCCGCGGGTCCTCGGTGTGCCGCAGGTGCTGCTGCGCCAGGTGGTGGCCGAGGTTGGCGAGTACTTCAAGGCCTGTCTCAAGGCCGGTGAGCGCTTGCCGGCACCGAGCCCGCTGCTGATGACCCTCGACCGCACGCGTCGCGCCCTCAGCGGTGCCGGCGATGACGAAACCCGTCGGCATCTGCTGCACGCCCTGAGCGGCCTGCGTCTGGCATTGTTGCCCGGCGTCGAATTCGTCGGTGCCGCCGAGCCGGAAGAACCGCTTCCCCATGGCATTGATGGAGCGCCTTTATGATCGGTGACCTGGATGTCAGCGGGGTGTTTCTGCCCACGCTGCTGGTGCTGATGGGCATTACCTATGTGTTGTACCTGTTGGTGCACGGGGTGCTGACGCGCCTGCACTTTTACCGTCTGGTCTGGCACCGGGCATTGTTCAACGTGGCCCTCTACGCCCTGCTGCTTGGCGCCGTGGACTCACTCAGTCGATACCTGATGACATGAAAAAACCCTTACTAACCCTTGGTCGCGTGGTGTTGACCCTGCTGATCGTGAGCTTCGCCGTGGTCGTGGTCTGGCGTATGGTGATGTATTACATGTTCGCGCCCTGGACCCGCGATGGGCACATCCGTGCCGACATCGTACAAATCGCACCGGATGTTTCCGGGTTGATCCAGCAAGTGGAGGTGCGCGACAACCAATTGGTCAAGCGCGGCCAGGTGCTGTTCAGCATTGATCCGGACCGCTTCAAGCTGGCCCTGCGCCAGGCAAAGGCGGCTGTCGCCGACCGCGAAGAAACCCTGGCCCAGGCCCAGCGCGAGGCCAAGCGAAACAAAGGCCTCGGTAACCTGGTGCCGGCTGAGCAACTGGAAGAAAGCCAGTCGAAAGTGGCCCGCGCCCAAGTGGCCTTGATGGAAGCCCAGGTGGCGGTGGACAGCGCGCAGCTGAACCTCGACCGCTCGGTGATCCGCAGCCCGGTGGACGGCTACGTCAACGACCGTGCGCCACGGACCCAGGAGTTCGTCAGCGCCGGGCGTCCGGTGTTGTCGGTGGTCGACAGCAATTCGTTCCACATCGACGGCTATTTCGAAGAAACCAAACTGAACGGCATCCATATCGGCCAGAGCGTCGACATCCGGGTGATCGGCGACAATGCGCGCTTGCGTGGGCACGTAGAAAGCATTGTTGCCGGCATCGAAGACCGCGACCGCACCAGCGGCAACAACCTGTTGCCCAACGTCAACCCGGCCTTCAGCTGGGTGCGCCTGGCCCAGCGGATTCCGGTGCGCATCGCCTTCGATGACGTGCCGGAAGACTTCCGCATGATCGCCGGGCGCACCGCCACGGTATCGATCATCGACGAAAAGCAACGGGAGCCGGCGCAATGAGCAAGGCCTCGGGTTTGGTGGTCGCCGGTTTAGGTTTGCTGCTGTCGGCGTGCCAGATGGTCGGGCCGGATTATCACTTGCCCGAAGAGGCGGCTGTCCATCGTCCAGATATCCAGGGCGATCTGGCGGTCGATGGCAAAACGGTGGTGTCCGCACCAGTGCCGGCCGATTGGTGGCGCCTGTACAAGGACCCGCGACTCGACCAGCTGGTACAGCAGGCCATGGCCTCCAACACCGATTTGCGCGTGGCAGCGGCCAGCCTGTCGCGGTCTCGCGCTCAGGTGGATGAGGCCGAAGCGGCAGGTGGCTGGAGTGGCGGCGTGCAGATGGGCGCCCAGCGCTTGCAGGAGTCCGGCCAGGCGTTCCTGCTACCGGAAAAAGTGCCGGTGGCCAACATTGGCGACATCGGCATCAGCGCGTCCTACCAGTTCGACCTGTTCGGTACCTTGCAACGCGGTATCGAAGCGGCCAAGGCCAATGCCGATGCGACGCAGGCCGCCGCCGATACCGCACGCATCACCGTGGTGGCCGACGTGGTACGGGCCTACACCCAGGTGTGCGCGGCCAATGAAGAGCGGGAAATCGCCCAGCACTCCCTCGACCTGCAAGCGCAAAGCACCACACTGATCCAGCGCCTGCGCGATGCCGGGCGCGGCGATGAAACCCAGGTCACCCGCTCGCAAACCCAATTCAAATCCCTGCGCGCCGATATGCCGCGCTATGAGGCCTCACGTCAGGCCGGGCTGTATCGCCTGTCGATGTTGCTGGCCAAACCGGTGGACCAACTGCCGGCCGGCACCGCCACCTGCGACGAGCTGCCGAAAATCGCGCAGTTGGTCCCGGTGGGCGATGGCGCCGCGCTGCTCAAGCGTCGCCCGGATGTGCGGCAGGCCGAGCGGCGACTGGCGGCCGCGACGGCCGGTATCGGTGTCGCCACGGGTGAGCTGTACCCGAATATCAGTATCGGCGCGACCATCGGTACCGTCGGTATCCTCGACGATCTCGGCGACCCGTCGACCAACCGCTGGGGCTTCGGCCCGTCGCTGACCTGGAAGGTGCCGACCAACGGCGCCCGGGCGCGCATCCGCGAAGCCGAAGCGGTGACCCAGGCGACGCTGGCGCATTTTGATGGGGTGGTGCTCAACGCAATTCGTGAAACCCAGACCAGCCTTGCCCAATACACGGCATTGTTGCAACGCCGCGACGCCCTGGCCGATGCCGAGCAATCGGCCAAACTGGCGGCTGAACAGACCCATCGCTTCTTCCAGGCCGGCCGCGAATCGTTCCTGGCGGACCTGCAAGCGACCCGCACCTACACGGATGTCACGGCGCAATTGGCCGCTGCCAACACCCAGGTGGCCGCCAGCCAGATCGATTTGTTCCTTGCGTTGGGCGGCGGCTGGGAAAGCGGACGAACGCAAGCGTCGAACTCCGGCAAACCCTGAGGCCGTTGCTATGCTTTGAAGTGTTGGAAGGGTGCCTCGTGCAAAGCGCCCTTTCTTCGCACAAGGCTCGCGCAGGTCAGGGGGAAACCAACAATGAAAAACCCTTATGCTCTCGGCTTCTGGTGCGCCATCGTGGCGTTGGTGCTGCTGTCGGCCACCTATTTCTACGGCGTCATGCTGGCCCACCAGATCGACAAGGCTCTGGCGTTCCTCGACAGTGCCGTCGCGTTGATAGCCGTGATGTCCGTTGCGGTGGTGGCCTGGGCGTCGGTCCAGAATCAGCGCATCAAAAAAAGACAACTCGAACAAGGCAAGACCCTGGTCCTGATCTGGGATACCAAGGTGGCGTTGCGTCGTGTCGAAACGGTGTTCGACCGTTATTTCTGGGGCAGTTACTGGCAACCGGGGCGCACGTTTCAGGAAGTCATGGGCGAATTGACCGGCACGCCGCTGGAAAAAAGCCTCGAAACCCTGAAAAAACAATGCCTGGCGCTGGACCGGCAGGTGGCTGACGACGGTCGGCACTGGCTCAGCAATGCCCGGGAACTGGCCGATGTCGCCACGGCCATGGCCCGCGAACGCTATCAACTGGACGTCTGCGACCCACGCGCGGAAGTGACGGGCGGAGCGGTGATCAACCGCGACTTCGAAGTGCTGGTGTACACCTGGACTGCTCGGCTTAAAAGCTTTGATCATCAACTGGACGAGATCGAAGTCCAGTATTCCTGATTCTGTGTTGGCTGTTCTGACGCCTTCGCGGGCAAGCCCGCTCCCACAGGAGTATGCATTCCAATGTGGGAGCGGGCTTGCTCGCGAAGGCGATTTTATAGACTCAAAGAATCCCCAGCCCAGTGAACACCCCAAGACACTCTTTCACCTTTAATCATTGGGCCGTTCGTCGCGCCTGATGCTAATCTGCATTCCACTTTCAGCGCAGTCGAGCCGCAACCCGCCATGGGTTCAGGGAAGACGACCACACTTTCAACAACGGACATTGAACGGGTCATACATGAACAAATCAGCAGGCGTGCTACTGGGAATTGTTGTCGCAATCGGTGCCATCAGCGCAGGCGGAGCCTGGTTCACCGGCACCAGGCTCGAAGGTGTGCTCAATACCTCGATTGCCGATGCCAACAAGGAGCTGCAAGCGGCCATGGTCGGTTCCAACGGCACCGCTTCGCTGGAGCTGGTGTCGCTGGAGCGTCATGTATTCAGCAGCACCGCGCACTATCGTCTCAAGGGCGAAGGTGAAATGTTCGGCGAAGCACCGGTCGAGCTGCTGTTTGTCGATCACATCGAACACGGCCCGTTGCCGTTCTCGAGGCTGATGTCGCTGAAGTGGCTGCCGGTCCTGGCGACCAGTCACTACGAACTGGAAAAGACCCCGATCACCGAGAAGTGGTTTGCCGCCGCCAAGGACAAATCCCCACTGACGGGCGTGGTCAATATCGGCTATGACAACGCCACCAATGGCACCTTCGAGTTGCAGCCGCTGGAAATGGCGCTGGATGACAAGTCGAGCATGAAATTCTCTGGCCTGAACATGGACGTCGATGCCAGCGCCAAGGCGCAGAAGGTCAAGGCCAATGGCTACATGGACAGCCTGAAAGTGACCACCGTTTCCGAAGACCAGGCACCGGTTCAGGTTGAGTTGAACGGCCTGACCCTGGCCAGCAATCTGACCAAAAGTACCTACGGTTTCTATGTCGGCGAGAACGTCCTTGAACTGGCCAGCGGCAAATCGACTTTTGGCGTCAAGCAGTCGGTGCTCGACTTCAAGAAATTCGAGATGAAAAACCTGACGGAAGAAAAGGGCAGCAACGCTTCCGGACGTGCCGATTACAAAGTTGGCGAAGTATCCCTGAATGGCAAGGCCATCGGTTCCGGTGCGCTGGCCATGAGCGTGAAGAACCTCGACATTCCGGCCACGATGTCGTTGATGCAGGTCTACCAGAGCAAACTGCAGCCGTATGAGCGTGAGGCGGCCGAAGCGACGGCAGCGGGCCTGCCGGCACCGGAACTGAAACTGACCGAAGCCGAAGAGGCATTGCTCAAATCCAGCCTGGAAAAACTGCTGGCGGCCGGGCCGCAAGTGGCTCTGGAAAACCTGTCGTTCAACACCGCCAACGGCGAGAGCCGCGCCAACATGGTGCTCGACCTGACCAAGCCACAAGCCATCGACCTGCCGACCGATCAGTTGGTCAGGCAGTTGATCGCATTGCTGGACTTCAAACTGCTAGTGTCCAAACCCATGCTGGTCGATGTGCTCACAGTGCAGTCGCAAATCGACGGTCAGACCGACGCCAAGCTGATTGCCGATCAGGCCACCGCCACCGCGGACATGTTCAGCAGCATGGCGGTCGGCAGCCAACTGGCAAAACTGGACGGCAACAACATCGTCACCAACTTGCGTTACGCCAACAATCAGGTGGACTTCAACGGCCAGAAAATGACCGTCGAAGAGTTTGCCGGTTTTGTCATGAGCAAGTTTGCGGATACTGGCGCCACCGAATAACGGCGGCCGTTTACCCGGAAACGCCCGGCCTCTGCATTGCGCAGGTGCCGGGCGTTTTGCTGTCCCTAGGGGGCGTCACGAATCAGGCGCCATGCCTCTTCCCAGGGCAAGGGTTGTTTCATCCGCTCGGCAAGCATCGCCATGGCCCGGTCCATCTCGCAGGCTAGCGCCGCCGACACCACGCCATTTTTTCCGAACAGGCCTATGAAGGGCGGATCGTAAGGGTCGCCCTTGAACTCGACTTCATCCCAGCCCTCGGCGTGCCCGAGGTAGTCGTAGGTCTTGCCGAAATGCCAGGTCCAGAAAAACGGCACGTCGAGGTAATGCTCGTCCCCGCCCAGCATATTGGCCGCTGCGATCCGCGCCTGCTGTTGGGCCAGTCGCCAGTGTTCGATGCGCACGTATTGGTTGTTCAGCGGGAAGGTGGCGATATCGCCGGCCGCCCAGAGGCCGTCGGCCACGCGCATTGCGCCGTCGACACGCAGCGACTGATCCTGCTCTTTCGTCAGCCCGGTGAAGGCGGCGGTGGCTGGTGTGACGCCAATGCCGACCAGCACCAGATCGGCCGCCAGGCGTTGGCCATTGTCCAGGCGTACGGCTTCGACCTTGTCCGTTCCTTCGATCTGCGCCGCATTGCCCTGGGTATGAAACATTACGCCATGGGCTTCATGTCGCGCGCGAATGGCCTTGCCGACCGTTTCGCCGAACTGTTTGGCAAAAGGCACTGCGTGGCGGGCCAGCACAGTCACGTCCAGGCCAAGCTGGCGCAGGGACGAGGCGGACTCCATGGCAATGAAACTGTCGCCGATGATCACCACCCGTTGGCCGGCGCTGGCGCTGTGCAGAATCTGCTGTGCATGGGCTCTGGAGCGTAAAACGAACACCTGCGGCAAGTCGGCGCCGGGCAGCGTCAACAGCTTGGGTATGCCGCCGGTGGCCAGCAGCGCGGCGTCGTAGGTCAGTGATTGGCCGTCAGTCAGCCGCAGTGTGCGGTTTGATGCGTCCAGGCTGGTCACTTCGCCCTGCAGGCGCTCGATCCGCTGCTCGCGGTAAAACGCCTCGTCGCGCAGCGGCGGGACTTCCTGCGGCGGCATTTCCCCGGCGATCACGTATTTGCTCAGCGCGGTGCGGTCGTATCCGGCATCGGCTTCGCGGTCGATCAACAGCACCCGGCCACCGAAACCTTTCTCGCGCAACGCCGCCGCTGCTGCCGTGCCTGCCGCGCCAGCGCCGATAATGATGAAGGTTCGTGGATCGTCGGCCGGTGGCGTGTGGGCGTCCGATAATGGCTGGTCGCCGACCCAGATTTCGCCGTCACGGATTTCGAGGGGATAGCGCTTGAGACTGTCCAGGGCTGGTGGTTCGCACAGGCCGCCATCCTCAATCCTAAACTGCGCCTTGTGCCACGGACAGGTCAGGCGTCCGTTGCATACCGCACCGTCAGCCAGCGGGGCGCCGGCATGCGGGCATTCGGCCTGATAAGCACGAAGTTGCTCACCGGCCCGCAACAGTAGAATCTTGCTGCCCTGGACTTGCACTTCCAGACCCCGGTCTTCGGGCACATTGGTGACACGCGCAACGCGATGCAGAGTCATGATTGCTCTCCAGACAGACGTTTACTTATGAGTCTGGTGCTTATCGCGAGGTTCAGCCAATTCCCCCCCTGCCACGGCGTGAACGGTCCGGCTATAGTTTGCACGCCGACGACGGCCCAACACGCACAAGGTGCTCCGGTATGACCCGATTGACCTCAATCAACGCTTGGCTCGCAGCCGCCGCTGTCGCCCTTTGCGTGCAGCTCCCGGCGCAGGCCCAGGAACGCTTCACCCTGAATATTCCCGGAGTTTCCGATGACCGTCTGTTCACCTCAGCCGCTGCGAGCGATTCCGCGGGCTGTGGCGGACACAACATTTCCCCGGCATTGAACTGGAACGCCGGCCCGGCTGCCACCCAAAGCTACGCCATCGTCATGCACGACCCGGACGGCCAGAAAGGCCAGGGCATCGATCAGTGGGTGCATTACGGCATCAAGGCCGGCACCCACCAGATCCCGGCCGGTGCCGGAAGCAAACCCGGCCTCGAGGGCGTTGGCGGTACCAACAGCCAAAACACCACCGGCTACATTGGCCCTTGCCCGCCTGTTGGCGACAGCGCGCACCACTACATCATCCAGATCTACGCCCTGGACCTGGCCCCGGACGCTTTGCCCACCGGCCTGACCCGTGCGCAGCTGCTGGAAAAAATCAAAGGCCACGTCCTGAGAAACAGCAGCGTGGTACGGCGCTATCACCGCTAAACGCGGATTTGCAGGAAACTGAAGTGCGCAGCATGGCGGGGATTTGGCATCCGCCCCCGAAAGCGCGCACTATCAGGCTATAGCCGATGCGTTGGAGGATGCCGTGGCAAAAAAAATCGACCGCATCGCCCAAATGCTCAACTGCCCGCAAAAGGGTGAAGAACTGCGGCGAGCGATTACCGAGAGTCGCAAGGATTTTCTGCTGAACCAGCCGGAAGAGGATGTTGTTGAAGACGACGACCTTGAAGAGGAGTTTTTCGAGGACGACGAAGACGATGATGAGTACGACGAGTTCGACTGGACGACAGAATGAAAAAAACCGCCTTTGGCGGTTTTTTTGTGAGCCAGAAAGCACCGGTCGGAGATTCGTTGACCCTTATGCAGAGAATGGAACACTATAAGGTACTTTTTTTCGTACCTTTGGAGCCGTCATGGAGCAGCTACTTGCCAGCCGCTCGGTCAGCATCACCGAGCTCAAGCGCAGCCCGAGCACCGTCATCGAGCAAGCGGGTTCCGAGCCTGTTGCCGTGCTCAACCACAATCGCCCAGCCGCCTATCTTCTACCGCACGCGGCCTATCAACAGCTGCTTGATAGGCTGCAGGCTGCCGAACTTCGTGAAGCCATTGCGGCCAGCCGCAATGATCCGCGTCCGGCCATTGCTGCCGATACCGTGTTTGCCGAGCTTGATGCGCTGATTGACGAGGTAGCAGCCGAGCAAGGCCGTCCATGAGGCAATTGCTTTTCTCTGCATTGGCACGGGACGATCTGCTGCAAGTCGCTCGTTTTATTGCCCGGGACAACCCTGAACGGGCCCGGACGTTTGTGGGCGAGCTACGCAGGCAGTGCACACGATTGGTCGAACAACCGAACCTGGGTGCTTCAAGGGACGATTGCGCCAAGGGATTGCGAATGCTTCCCCATGGCCGATACCTGATTTTCTACTGTCTGATGGACGACGGGATCAAGGTCGAACGCGTACTGCATAGTGCGAGAGACATCGCCCGGCTGTTTGAAAAAAACAGCATTGATCATTAGGCGCCAAGCCTCCAAACACCCACAAAAAAGCCCCAGGCCCATAAGACCTGAGGCTTTCTCGTTACAACGTATGGTGCACCAGGCGGGATTCGAACCCACGACCCCTGCCTTCGGAGGGCAGTACTCTATCCAGCTGAGCTACTGGTGCAGCGGGCGCCATGATACTCATATGCACTGCGGGCGTCCATGCTGCTGAATCGCCTGCGTTTTTTTAAAGCTGTAACGGGTGTTTGCTACGTTGATCAGAAAATACGGGCAAAAGCGTCGTTTTCGTTCTTTTTTTCGAACAGCCTATTGTCCTTTACCCCCTTTGATCCTAGGATTCGTTTGAGATTTCAAACGCTCTTGTCTGGGTGCTGAACCGCACGAGTTCAATCAGTGCGCTATTTATGTGCTTCAGCCCGGTGAATGATTTCCCTGACGGCAGCCTATCGAGGCGCCTTTCTACAATCATAATTTGCTCCGCGCGTGCGCGGTGCTGTTAAGGAAAGCCGACATGCAGCTTAAAGACACCCAGTTGTTCCGCCAGCAAGCCTTCATCGATGGCGCGTGGGTTGATGCGGACAATGGTCAGACGATCAAGGTCAACAACCCGGCAACGGGCGAAATTCTGGGCACCGTGCCGAAAATGGGCGCGGCCGAAACCCGCCGTGCGATCGAAGCCGCTGACAAAGCGCTGCCGGCCTGGCGTGCACTGACCGCCAAAGAACGTGCGACCAAGCTGCGTCGCTGGTTCGAACTGATCATCGAGAACCAGGACGACCTGGCTCGCCTTATGACCCTGGAACAGGGTAAGCCATTGGCCGAAGCCAAGGGCGAAACGTCTACGCCGCTTCCTTCATCGAGTGGTTCGCCGAAGAAGCCAAGCGCATCTACGGTGACGTGATTCCGGGCCATCAGCCAGACAAGCGCCTGATCGTGATCAAGCAGCCAATCGGCGTGACCGCTGCAATCACCCCGTGGAACTTCCCGGCTGCCATGATCACCCGTAAAGCCGGTCCGGCCCTGGCCGCCGGTTGCACCATGGTGCTCAAGCCTGCTTCGCAAACCCCGTTCTCCGCTTTCGCCCTGGCGGAACTGGCTCAGCGTGCCGGCATCCCGGCTGGCGTGTTCAGCGTTGTTTCCGGCAGCGCCGGCGACATCGGCAGCGAACTGACCAGCAACCCGATCGTACGCAAGCTGTCCTTCACCGGTTCGACCGAAATCGGTCGTCAACTGATGTCGGAATGCGCCAAGGACATCAAGAAAGTGTCCCTGGAACTGGGCGGCAACGCGCCGTTCATCGTGTTCGACGACGCGGACCTGGATAAGGCCGTCGAAGGCGCGATCATTTCCAAATACCGCAACAACGGTCAGACCTGCGTCTGCGCCAACCGCCTGTACATTCAGGATTCGGTCTACGACGCGTTCGCCGAGAAGCTGAAAGTGGCTGTGGCCAAGCTCAAGATCGGTAACGGTCTGGAAGACGGCACCACCACTGGCCCGCTGATCGACGAAAAAGCCGTGGCCAAGGTGCAAGAACACATTGCTGACGCCATTTCCAAAGGCGCCACCGTGCTGTCCGGCGGCAAGTCGATGGAAGGTAATTTTTTCGAACCGACCATCCTGACCAACGTGCCGAACAACGCGGCCGTGGCCAAGGAAGAAACCTTCGGTCCATTGGCTCCACTGTTCCGCTTCAAAGACGAAGCCGAAGTGATCGCGATGTCCAACGACACCGAGTTCGGTCTGGCCTCGTACTTCTATGCTCGCGATCTGGGCCGTGTGTTCCGTGTGGCTGAAGCCCTGGAATACGGCATGGTCGGCGTCAACACCGGGTTGATCTCCAACGAAGTCGCGCCGTTCGGCGGCATCAAGGCCTCGGGCCTGGGCCGTGAAGGCTCCAAGTACGGCATCGAAGATTACCTGGAAATCAAATACCTCTGCCTGGGCATCTAAGTCGGGAAGAGCATGGCTTCAAGCGCAAAGGGCACGAGAGCGCTGTCCCTTTGCGCCGCTTCAAACCGGAATTTTCTCTGTGGTAGGGAACGCTGTGGCAGTCGATCATCGCATGCTGCCTTAGTTACCTCCCCACCGCTTAATCCTTGAACCACGCCGACCGATGAGCGGCGAATGAGGAATGTAATGAGCAAGACTAACGCTTCTTTGATGGCCCGCCGTACCAATGCAGTTCCACGTGGTGTTGGCCAGATTCACCCGATCTTCGCCGAGTCCGCGAAGAACGCGACCGTGACCGACGTTGAAGGTCGTGAGTTCATCGACTTCGCCGGCGGTATCGCCGTGCTGAACACCGGCCACGTGCACCCGAAAATCATCGCGGCCGTGACCGAGCAGCTGAACAAGCTGACCCACACTTGCTTCCAGGTACTGGCCTATGAGCCGTACGTAGAAGTGTGCGAAAAAATCAACGCCAAGGTGCCGGGTGATTTCGCCAAGAAAACCCTGTTGGTGACCACCGGTTCCGAAGCCGTGGAAAACTCGATCAAGATCGCCCGTGCCGCCACTGGCCGTGCCGGCGTGATTGCGTTCACCGGCGCTTACCACGGTCGCACCATGATGACCCTGGGCCTGACCGGTAAAGTCGTGCCTTACTCGGCCGGCATGGGCCTGATGCCAGGCGGCATCTTCCGCGCGCTGTACCCGAACGAACTGCACGGTGTGAGCATCGACGACTCGATCGCTTCCATCGAACGCATCTTCAAGAACGACGCAGAGCCGAAAGACATCGCTGCGATCATCATCGAGCCGGTTCAGGGCGAAGGTGGTTTCTACGTCGCTCCGAAAGAATTCATGAAGCGCCTGCGTGCCCTGTGCGACCAGCACGGCATCCTGCTGATCGCTGACGAAGTACAGACTGGCGCTGGCCGTACCGGTACTTTCTTCGCCATGGAACAGATGGGCGTTGCTGCCGACCTGACCACTTTCGCCAAGTCCATCGCTGGCGGCTTCCCGCTGGCCGGTGTGTGCGGCAAGGCCGAGTACATGGACGCCATCGCTCCAGGCGGCCTGGGCGGCACCTACGCCGGTAGCCCGATCGCTTGCGCCGCGGCCCTGGCCGTGATGGAAGTGTTCGAAGAAGAGCACCTGCTGGATCGTTGCAAGGCCGTTGGCGAGCGTCTGGTAACCGGCCTGAAGGCCATCCAGGCCAAGTACCCGGTGATCGGCGAAGTCCGTGCCCTGGGTGCGATGATCGCTGTCGAGCTGTTCGAAAACGGCGACAGCCACAAGCCGAACGCTGCCGCTGTGGCATCGGTTGTGGCCAAGGCTCGCGACAAGGGCCTGATCCTGCTGTCCTGCGGCACCTACGGCAACGTTCTGCGCGTCCTGGTGCCGCTGACCTCGCCGGACGAGCAACTGGACAAAGGCCTGGCGATCATCGAAGAGTGCTTCGCCGAGCTGTGATCACCTAATGTGACCTGATCGACAAAAAAACCCGCTTCGGCGGGTTTTTTCATGCCTCTGGAAACACATCCTGCGCATTAACGTTGTATCGAATGGCCTGCATTGGCTAAGGTTCCTGCATTGCCAGGGAGAGCTGTATGACAACTGTCATTTTACCCGCGGTTCCGAGAGTACTGATTGCCGAGGCCGACCCCTGGTCCCGGGATCTGCTCAAGGAAGTGTTGTTGAACGTACGCTGCGATGCGCGGCTGGATTTGTGCGCCGATGGCCAGCAGGCGCTGGAGCTATTGGCTGCCAACCCCTATGACCTGGTCATCGCCGATTGGGAGTTGCCAGGTGTCGATGGCCTGAATGTCCTGCGTAACGTCCGCCAGCGCAAACGCAACCCGCCGCTGCCCTTCATCCTCATGAGCAGTCGCAACGACAGTGCTAGCGTGCGCGAGGCCTTGCCGCTGGCGCCGGCCGCGTACCTGACCAAGCCCCTGAACATGGAAAGCCTGACCCATCGGTTGCAGGGGTTGTTGCTGCACGCGGGGGAAGAAGTCTCGTGCGAAGTGCCGGCGCTGGCGCCGGGCATGACGTTGTCGGTGTTTCTGGAGCGTCGACGGGAGTTGGCCGACGGCGCGCCGCTGATGACCGACGTGCAAGTGGCGGTCAAACGCAGCCTCAATCCCAATGGCCTCGACCTGACGGTGCTGGAGGACGAAATCCGCACCGATCCGCAGGTTACGGCGGTGCTGATTGCCGCTGCCAACAGTGCGGCCCAGCACCACGGCGCCGGCGTGCAAACCCTGTCCCAGGCGCTGCATCGCCTGGGCACCGGACAGAGCATGAACCTGATTCTCGGCCTGGCGCTCAAGCGCAGTGCCCGGCTCAGCGATCCGCAATTGGCCGACTATGCCGAGCGTTACTGGGATCTGTCACTGCACACCGCCGAGTACGCGCGAACCCTGGCACGCTTGCTCGATCTGGATCAGGAGCGTTGCTATTGCGCCGGCATGTTGCATTGTCTCGGTGATCTGGCGTTGCTGCGCTGTCTGCAGGAATGGCAACAGGCCGGCGGCACACTGGACGAGTGGGAAGAGGTGGGGGAAGCGCTGGTTGAATATGGCGCAGCCTATGGCTCGGCCCTGCGTACACGCTGGCGTCTGCCGCTGGAGTTGCGGGAGCTGATTGCGGCGGCCTACCAGCTCGGTGGCGGGGTTTATTCCCGCGAGGCGCTGGTGATGAACATGGCGGCGCAGATGGCGCGCCTGACCGAGCATGAGGGCATCGAGGAGCTGGCGAAGAGCCGGACGGCGCGGTTGCTCAAGATCGGCTTGCCGGAGTTGATGCGGTTGCGCAAGAAGTAAGCTCTCCACTTACCCCTGTGGGAGCGGGCTTGCCCGCGAAAGCGGAGTGTCAGTCGACATAAAAGGTGACTGATGCGGCCCCTTCGCGAGCAAGCCCGCTCCCACATGGGGGCTGTGGTGCCTGTCAGGCAGTGACAATCCGGTTCTTGCCCTCGCGCTTGGCCTGATACATCGCGGCATCCGCCCGGGAAAACAGGTCCTCCACGTTTTCGTCCGAGGCGCTCAGGCTGGTCAGGCCCTGGCTGACAGTGATGCCGAACGTCCGGCCTTCATGGTTGAAGCCCAACTGCTGAATCTGCCGATGCAGGCGTTCAGCCACTTGCAGGGCCATTTGTGGCGTGCACCCGGGAAACACCGCAGCAAATTCCTCACCGCCAATGCGCCCGAACAGGTCGCGACGGCGCAACGCTGCGCGGCCGCTTTCGGCAATGCGTTGCAGCACGTTGTCGCCTTCCTGGTGACCGTAGGTGTCGTTGATTGTCTTGAAGTCATCAATATCCAGCATCAGAAACGACAACGGCTCGCCCTGTTGCCGGGCGTGTGCGAACGCGCGGTGAGCGCATTCGAAGAAGTGATGACGATTGCTGCTCTGGGTCAGCGCGTCGGTGGTGGCCAGGCGATGCAGTTCAGTTTCCACTTGCTTCTTGTGGGTGATGTCTTCGGCAATGCCGACGATGATCACCGGTTGCCCAGGCTCGGCCTGGCGATTGATGAAGCATTTGTCGCTGAGCCAGCGCACCTGGCCGTCGGCGGCAATGATTCGATACTCGCGGTCTTCGACGGCGCCTTTGTCCAGCACTTCGGCCAGGCTGCGTTCGGCATAGTCGAGGTCGTCAGGGTGAATGCTGTCGCGCCATTGATTGCAGTCGGCCAGCAAGTGGTCGGCTGAACGGCCAAAAATCCGTTCATAGGCCGGGCTGACGTAAAGCACCCGGCGAGTTTCCCAATCGAATGCCCACAGCACCGCGTTGACGCTTGCCAGCAAGGTGTTGAGCAAATGTTCCCGTTCGCTCAGGCGTGCGACTTCGCCTTGGGCGTGCATCAGCGCCATCAGGGTCTGCGCGGTCTCGGGGCAAGGTGACGAAGATGAGTCTTGCAGGTTCTTTTGGGCCATCGACACAAATCTCAAAGGGCATGCGGCCAACACCAAGCCCGCCGGGGATGGCGAAGTGTCTTTGAGATAAGGGTTTCAAGATGAAGTTCCCGCCTTTTGTGGAGAGAGAGCTTGCTCCCGCCGGGCGGTACTGGCGACGCGTTTTTGCGGCCACAAATCCATGTGGGAGCGGGCTTGCTCGCGAATGCGGTGTGTCAGTCACCTTTTATGTCGACTGACACACCGCATTCGCGAGCAAGCCCGCTCCCACAGGTTTTTCAGACAGCGGCAGGGCGCAGGGAGTAGGTTTTCAATTGATCGGCGAAGTCGCGCAGGGATTGAATCCCGCTGGCTTCGGCTTCGTGCACCCAGTCCTTGATCGCCGCCAGCATGTCGTGGCCATTTGAGCTGGTCTTGACCCAGATCTGCTGCAGGGCCAGGCGTTTCTCGTAGATTACCTTCAGTGCCTGACTGTGCTCGAGCATGTTCTGGATGCGTACATGGTGTTTGTCATCCAGCAGGCTGGTCTCTCGTGAAAGCAGGCGTTTGGCCCGGCGGAACTGGTGACGTACCGAGTGATCAACCTTTTCCAGCTCTTGCTTGACCAGTGGGCCGATCACCAATTTGCGGTACTGGGCCATGATCTGGAAGCGGTTGTTGAGGATCGCCATGGCGGTGTCCATGTCCAGATTGCCCTTGCCTTCGACGCGATGGGCAATCGGCGCAACCCGTTGAACCTTGGCCAGGCGCAGGAAACTGAAGACTTTGATCCACGCCCAGCCCAGGTCGAATTCCCACTTCTTCACCGACAGTTTTGCCGAATTAGGGTAGGTGTGATGGTTGTTATGCAGTTCTTCGCCGCCAATCAGGATGCCCCACGGCACCAGGTTGGTCGCCGCATCGCGGCATTCGAAGTTGCGGTAGCCGATGGCATGGCCCAGGCCATTGACCACGCCGGCGGCCCACACCGGGATCCACATCATCTGGATGGCCCAGATGGTGATGCCGATGGTGCCGAACAGCAGCAGGTCGATAACGGCCATGATCGCCACACCCAGCAGCGGGAAGCGGCTGTAGAGGTTGCGCTCGATCCAGTCTTCGGGGCAGTTCTTGCCGTAGATGCGCAGCGTCTCGGGGTTTTCCGCTTCGGCGCGGTACAGCTCGGCGCCTTTGCGCAGCACCGTGGACAGCCCCTTGATGACCGGGCTATGCGGGTCATCGACGGTTTCGCATTTGGCGTGATGCTTACGGTGGATGGCCGTCCACTCGCGGGTGTTCTGCGCCGTGGTCAGCCACAGCCAGAAACGGAAGAAATGCTTAAGGCCCCCATTCAGCTCCAGGGAGCGGTGGGCCGAGTAACGATGCAGATAGACCGTAACGGCGATGATCGTGACGTGGGTCATCAGCAGGGTGACTGCTACCAGTGACCAGGCCGACAAGCCAAGTAAACCTTCGTACCACATAGGCTGTAGGGCCCTCGATAAAGAAAAAAACAGCCGTTGCATTATCACTAAGCCCACACAGAAAACCAGTCGCCCTTTCAGATAAGAGTGGCTGGATGTGTCTTTAAACTATAATTGCAGCCTTTTCGTATGGACATGGATTGCCGGATGCCTGCCACCTATCGCGATGCCTTGCGTGCAGCGCTGCTCTATCTGTTGCTTTCTGTGGTTTGGCTGCAGATCAGTGGCTATTTATTAAACAGTTTCTTCGATAGCTCGGAAGAGCTATTGCGGTGGCAACTGATCAACGGTTATGCCTGGGTGGTGCTAAGCGCCGGGTTGATCTTCATCGCCCGTGCGCGACTGCTTCGTTGCCTCGGGGTCGGCGCCAAACTGCGTGAGCGCAGCGAAGATCGCGAGCGTTTGCGTCAAGCCGCTGCTGTGTTCGACTGCACTCGCGAAGGGGTGTTGGTCACCAATTGCGAAGGCTTGATTATCCATGTCAACCGGGCGTTCATGGAGATCACCGGCTATCAAAGTGAAGAAGTCCTGGGTCAGCGCCCCAGTCTGTTCAAGTCTGGCCGTCATCCAGCGGATTTCTACCGGGCCATGTTCGCCACACTCGACAGTGTGGGGGAGTGGAGCGGGGAGATCTGGAACCGCCGTAAAAGCGGTGAAATCTACCCGCAATGGCAGACTATCCGCGTCATTCGCGACGATCATGGGCGACGTAACCAATACGTGGCAGTTTTTTCCGACATCAGTGCGATCAAGGACTCCGAGCATGAGTTGATGCACCTGGCTCACCACGATCCGCTGACCGATCTGCCCAATCGGCTGCTGTTCACCGACCGAGTCGAGCAGGCCCTGACATCGGCGCAGATCCACAGGCGTGGCTGCGCGTTGCTGATGATCGATCTGGACCACTTCAAGATGATCAACGACAGCCTCGGGCACACCATTGGGGATCATTTGCTCAAGGCCGTAGCCGGACGCCTGAAAGGCATGTTCGACCCCGGTATTACCCTGGCTCGGCTGGGCGGCGACGAGTTTGCCGTGCTGGCCGAATGCTGTCCGCAGTTGGTCCAGGCGGCTGCGCTGGCGCAACGGATCATCAACGGACTGAAAGAGCCGTTTGCTATCGATGGGCATCAGCTGTTCATCAACACCAGCATTGGCATCAGCCTGTTCCCCAGCGATGCCTTGAGCGTTGAACAATTGTTGCGTAACGCCGATTCGGCGCTGTTCAAGGCCAAAAGCACCGGTCGCAATGACTACGCGCTCTACACCGAAGAATTGACCGCCCATGCCCAACAACGCGTCGAGATCGCCTTCGAATTGCGCCGTGCCCTGGACCAGCAGGAACTGCAGGTTTATTACCAGCCGGTACACGACCTCAAGACCAGCCGCCTGATAGGTGTCGAGGCGCTGGTGCGTTGGCAGCACCCGCAGCGGGGGCTGGTGTCGCCGGCGGAATTCATTCCGGTCGCCGAACGAACCGGTCTGATTGCCGAAATCGATGCCTGGGTCATGGCGCAGGCGTGTCGGCAGATGTGTCAGTGGCAGCAGGACGGGGTGGTGCTGTCGTTTGTGGCGGTCAACGTTTCTTCGCGCCTGTTCGCTCGTCGCGAGTTGTATCAGCAGGTGGCGCAGGTGCTGCACGAAACCGGGCTGGAACCGGCCTGTCTGGAACTGGAAGTGACCGAAAGCGCAGTGATGGACGATCCGGAAGTCGCGCTGGAACAGATGCATCGCCTGCGCGAGTTGGGTGTGCGCCTGGCCATCGACGACTTCGGCACGGGTTATTCATCGCTGTTGCGGCTCAAGCGCCTGCCGGTGCAAAAACTGAAAATCGACCAGGGCTTCGTCGCCGGATTGCCGTGGGACGAGGATGATGCGGCGATCTCGCGGGTGATCATCGCCCTGGCCCAAAGCATGGGCATGCAGGTTCATGCCGAAGGGATCGAGCAGGTCGAACAGGCGGCGTTCCTCCTTGAGCAGGGCTGTGATCTGGGGCAGGGCTACTGGTTCGGACGGCCGGTGCCGGCAGGGCAGTTGAACTGGGCTCATACGCCGGAGATCGGAGCAGATACCTCATCGCCTTGCTGATACACAAAACCTGTGGGAGCGGGCTTGCTCGCGAAGGCGGACTGTCTGGCAAAAGGGATGTTGAATGTGCCGGCCTCTTCGCGAGCAAGCCCGCTTCCACAGGTTTTTGCTGCGCTTGAAAGAGGGTGAATCGCCTCAAGCCCTTGTCCCTTCAATTAATGTTTTCTGGTTATATAAACATTCTTAAATAGTCTTTTTAAGAATATCAAGACCTCACTAGTATTGCTCCCAAGCCGCAAGCAGTGCCGACACTGCGAGGCAATCTCTCAGTTGAAGGAGCAGCAATATGAGCGCATCCCTGCGTAGCGTCGACGGTCAAGACGAAGCCACCATCCTGCGTGAAATCCAGAGCGCCCTGCGCGACCTGCGGTTTGGTGCCGTGGAAATCACTGTGCACAACGCGCAGGTGGTGCAGATCGAACGCAAAGAAAAATTCCGTTTGCAGCAGCCAGGCAACAAGCCGGGCTGAGTCGAAAGATCAAAAGATCGCAGCCT
>NZ_AKJO01000092.1:0-93236 GCF_000282295.1 Pseudomonas sp. GM33 | reverse complement strand
CGACGGCGATGAAGTAGCGCAGATGACGCAATTCCATGAAAACCCCATTAGGTCGTAAAAGCTATCAAACAGGTCGAACAATATATTGGATTGAATCATTAGCCAGCTATATGCTTTTTTCATTGCCTGACCGGCTGCGTCCTCCGAGGTCCTCCGTGAAAACTGCTGTCGCCCCACTCGCCCATGAAGTGCCTCCCTTAGCGACGGACGCTATCGCCGTTGAGCGGGCAGAGATCTACATCGAAAAAGGCACGCCAGCGTTCATGCGCACGGTGCTGGCGCTGTTCTGCGGCGGCTTTGCGACCTTCGCCCTGCTGTACTGCGTGCAACCGATGATGCCGCTGCTGTCCCACGAATATTCCATCAACGCGGCGCAAAGCAGCCTGATCCTCTCTGTCGCCACCGGCATGCTCGCTTTCGGCTTGCTGATCACGGGGCCGATCTCCGACCGCGTCGGGCGCAAACCGGTGATGGTCGCCGCGCTGTTCGCCGCCGCCCTGTGCACCCTTGCCAGCGCGATGCTGCCGAGCTGGCACGCGGTGCTGGCGATGCGGGCGCTGGTGGGCCTGTCATTGAGCGGGCTGGCGGCGGTCGCCATGACCTACCTGAGCGAAGAGATCCATCCGCAGCACATCGGCCTGGCGATGGGGCTGTACATCGGCGGCAACGCGATTGGCGGGATGAGCGGGCGCTTGATCACCGGGGTACTGATCGACTTCGTCAGTTGGCACACGGCAATGCTGGTGATCGGCGGCCTGGCCCTGATTGCGGCGGCGGTGTTCTGGAAAATCCTCCCCGAATCGCGCAACTTCCGTTCCCGCTCGCTGCACCCGCGCAGCCTGCTCGACGGCTTCACCATGCACTTTCGCGATGCCGGCTTGCCGCTGCTGTTCCTCGAGGCCTTTGTGCTGATGGGGGCGTTCGTCACGCTGTTCAACTACATCGGCTATCGCCTGCTGGCCGAGCCGTATCACATGGAACAGGCGTTCGTCGGGATGCTCTCGGTGGTGTACCTGTCGGGTATCTACAGCTCGGCGAAAATCGGTGCCCTGGCCGACAAGCTCGGTCGACGCAAGATGCTCTGGAGCACCATTGCACTGATGATCGCCGGCCTGGCCCTGACGATGTTCACACCGCTGTCGCTGGTGATCATCGGCATGCTGGTGTTCACCTTCGGCTTCTTCGGTGCCCATTCGGTGGCCAGCAGCTGGATCGGCCGCCGCGCCACCAAGGCCAAGGGCCAGGCGTCGTCGCTCTACCTGTTCAGCTACTACGCCGGGTCGAGCATTGCCGGCACGGCGGGTGGCGTGTTCTGGCACCTGGGTGGCTGGAACGGGATCGGGCTGTTCATCGGCACGCTGCTGGTGATTGCGCTGCTGATCGCGTTGAAGCTGGCGAAGTTGCCGCTGTTGCCACAACACACCTCGGCTACCTGAGCACCAGCCGCGCCTCCAAAGCATCGTCACGTTTTTCCAGGGTCAGCGACTGCAACGCGACACCGTTGCGCTCCATAGCATCGAGCCACTGAATCAACGGCTGCGCGTTGCCATTGAGGGTCAGGCGCAGCAGGTCGCTGTCGCTCTCCATCTGACGGATTTCCAGCCCCACTGCCGCTGCGCTTTCACTGATGCGCAGCGATAGCGGTTGACCGGTGTCGGCGGGGACATGGTTGCGCGGTGACGCCCGTTGCAGTTGCGCGGCCAGACTCGCCTGCTGTTGATAGTGGCGCTCGACAGTTTCCAGGCGCTGCCGGTTCGGTTGCCAGATCAGGCTGAAAGCCACAACCGCCAACAGAAAAGCGCCCAACACCTGCAACAGCCGTTGTTCGCGCACAGAAAGGCGCCGCCATGCCTGGATCATGCCTCGTCCTCCACGGTGAGGGTGGCGTGCACCCGGTCTGCGGCTTTGTTCGCACTATCGAGCCGGATGGGCATGCCTTGTTGGCGTCCGCGCTCACGCAATTGCTCCAGCTCGGCAAAGCCGCTGGCGGTCAGCTGGATTTTCCAGCCTTCCCCGGCCCTGAATTCGATGCGCCGGACCTCGACCGGGCTGGCGCCGATCACCTGCTCAATCAATCGGACCAGCCCCGCAATGCGGGTGTTTTGCGATTCGACAGGCTGGCTTTGCAGGGCCTTGAGTTGCGCTGCCATGTCGACGATGCGGCCTTGGTCCGGGTAAAGCGCCTTGAATCGCAGTTCATTTTGGCTGGCGAGGCGGCGGGCTTCGCTGTCGATGAAGCGAATCCGCGTCTCGCTGGCCCCCCAGATCAACAGCGCCAGCATCACCATCACCCACCCGCCGGCACGCCAGGGCAGACGCTTGCCGCGTGGGGCGAATGCGCCTTGCAACAGGTTGATGGCCCGGATCGGGCGGTGGGTCAGGCATTGGTCGATGACAGCGGGGTCCTCACGTTCGTCCAGCCATTGCATGTCCTTGGGCAATAGCGGGGTGAGCAGCGCCAGGTGGTCTTGCGACAACGCCATGCGTGCCGAAAGGCTTCCACCCAACAGCCAACGACCGAACCACCATGCGCCGCACGGCTGATCACCTGACAACACATCGGCATCAACGAACACCCCGCGCACCTCGATACCCGTCTCGCGCAGCAAGGCGAGCACGGTGGCCAACCGTTCCCGGCCGATGACCATGACCGGGTAGCAGCCGTCGCGATCACGAGCGCCGACACCCAGATGCACAACGTCCAGCGCCTCGCTCAGTTGATCTTCCACGGCGAAGGCTATGGCCTGGGCCTCGGGTTTACGCCGTGCCGGCCATGGCTCGCTGCGTACCCAACTGCACATTTCCATGGGCAGCAGCACATCGACCGACTTTCCCTGCAATGCCGAGGCCGCCTGACTCAGTGGCATCGGCTGGCGTTGACCGGTGGGGGACCACAACACGCAAGGCCAGAGTGCGGATGGCGCATCCCGGCCCTCGGCGGTCAGGTAAAGCCAAGTGTTCATCGCGGTTTCTCGTGGCTACTGGTAGGAAGAAAACGTCGTTGCAGCACCGTCAGCCGCTGAGTCTTGGGGTCGTACCCGACATCCGTGGCCAGATGCAATCGGCGCCCGTCCCGGATCACCTGCACGCCGATCCGATACCACCGGCTATGGGTGCCAAGGCCGTGACTGCTCAAGCCCTGCCCGGAGAGCAAGGGGTCCTGGGTAAACGCCTGGACACTCGCCCAGGGCGCGGTTGCGGCCTGAAGCGCCAGCGCATCGGCCGTCGCGGCGTCCACCTCGCCGAGGGTTCTCAACACCAGCGCCGGTGCGGTGTTGATGTTCAAGGTGACGTCGGTGGGCAGCAGTGCCACCCAGGGTTCCAGTCGTTGCAGCAGGCGGGCGTCTATGCCGGGAAGCAAGCGCAGTTGGCTCAGTTCTAGCAGCGGCCCGACCTGGCTCAGTTGCACAGGAGGAAGCTCGAGCAGCTCGAGCAGGCGCGCCCAACGGTTGAGGGTGACCTGATCCACCTGGCCCTGGCGTAACAAAGCGTTGAGATTGAAACGCCCGGCGAGGTCATCGATATCGATGCGGATCTGCGCATCCTCAACCTCGAAACCCGGCGCCATGGCCCTCCAGCCCTGAATCCGCTCGACGGGTTTTTCCGTGTCCTGTAGCGCGTCGCGCAACAGCAGCAACGCCCAGCTTTCCCCACCCGATGCGAGTTGGCGCAGGTGTATCTGCTGCAACTGTTGCCCGCTGCTCTGCAGCGACAAGTGATGGCTGCGCAACAAGCCAGCGGTGATCAGCAGTGCCAGGCTCAGGACCAGCAAAACACTGATCAACGCCATGCCGCGTTGCTGCCCGTTCATGGCAATGCACCCGGCATCGGCAACACCCGACGAATCGATTCGAAGCGACCGACCGAGACCTGCACCTCCAGCGCCAGGGGCGCCTTCGTGTCCTGCCCGGGCGACCATTGAGCGACCCAACCGGACTGGCTGTCGAACAGGCGCCAGTTCAACCCGCGAACGTCCTCCAGCAGTTTTTGCCGCTGCACGAGCTCTGTGCCTTCGCCCTGGCTTTCGCGCCACAGCACGCCGTCGTCGAGTCGATAGGTCAGCACCTGAAGCTCACTGCGCGGCTGGTCCAGAGGATTGCGCCAGTGACTGCGCTGGAACTGCAAAAGCGGCGGTGCGAGCACCATCGGCTGCGCAGTGACATGCAGCAGATCCCGCTCGATCACCGCCACCGCGCGTTGCAGGCTCCTGAGTTCTCGCTCGTGGGCCGTCGTGCCCCGTTGCACCCGCACCACGCTATCGAACAAGCCCCAACTGGCCAGCCCCAGCACGGTGAAGATCGCCAGGGCGATGACCAGCTCCAGCAAGGTGAACCCGCGCTGCTTATTCATCAACCGCGAGTATCCAACCGCTGGCACGATGCAAGGCGTGTGTACTGTTTGCGGGGCTGACTTGAATGTCGACCTGGAGCAAACGTGGATCACCGGTGGCGCTGATGTGTTGCTGCAACACCCAGTCGCGCTGATCCATGGACACCCCCTGTTGTTGCTGCCCAACCGCCAACCCGGGTTGCAGGCGCAATTCGTTCAACCGGTTGTCCGCCAGCCACGCCGCGAACAGTCGCGCCTCAACGGCGCCACGCTGTTTGACCACGTATTGACTGGCCGACAGCACGGCAGCCGCCAGTGTCGCGAAGACCGCCAGGGCCACCATGATTTCCAGCAGTGTGAAACCGCCCATGGCGGGTCGGGATCGCGAGCTAGCCATCGATCTCCACCTCGCCAAGGCCATCGCCGGACAACCTCAGCCAGGTCCGGTTGCTGGACTCGAATGTCAGGGTGAAGACGCTGGTCTCATCGTTGCTGAATATCAACAACTGCGGCGGTCCTTCATCAGCGTCCAGGTCTACCGCATAGCTGTCATGCCGAAAATGCACCCGCATGCTCAGGGGCCAGTCAGTAAGCTCCGCCACCGATTCCCATCCGTGAACACCCTGGCGCATCGGCCGGTGGCCATCGGTACTCAGCCGCAAGCCATAGTCCTGCCCCTCGAATACCGCTCGCTCGCGCAACTGATGGATCACCTGCACCATCGCCTCAGCCTCCTGCCTGACCTGGCGCGCGGGACTGCCCCCACCGGCAAAGCTCACCATGCCCAGCAAAAAGCCGACCATGACAATCACGATCATCAACTCCAACAACGTAAATCCCCGGCAACGGTAGCCCACGGTTCAATGACCCCAATTGCCGATTTCCGCTGCAAACCCTTCACCGCCAGCTACGCCATCGGCACCCAGGGAATACAGGTCGTACGTGCCATCCGTCGATCTCACACCCGGATTGAGGTACTGATAAGGCGTGTTCCACGGATCGACCGGCATGCTCTTGAGGTAGCCCTGAGGGTTCCAGCCGCGCGGCGCGGGCAATCCCGAGGGACGTTTGACCAAGGCTTCCAGGCCTTGCTGGGTCGAGGGGTAATGGGCGTTGTCGAGGCGATACATTTCCAGGGCGGTGGCGATGGCCTGGATATCGATTCTGGCGGCGGTGACCTTGGCCTGATCGGGGCGGCTCATGAACTGCGGCACCACAATGGCCCCCAGCACGCCGATGATGACCACCACCACCATGATTTCGATCAGGGTAAAACCGCGTTGCACGCGGGAAAGGCTTTTGCGGGCAGGTTGCATGGATCAATTCACCAATTGGTTGAGGCTGAGAATCGGGAGCAGGATGGCCATGACGATCAGCAGCACAACGCCGCCCATCAGCACCAGCATGGCCGGCTCGAACAGGCTCACCACCAGCGCAATGCGCGCGGCGAGGCTGCTTTCCTGTTGTTCGGCGGCCCGGGCCAGCATGCGGTCGAGTTCGCCTGCACGTTCACCGCTGGCGATCATGTGCAGCATCATCGGCGGGATGTCGCCGCTCAGTTCCAGGCCGCGGGTGAGCGTTCCGCCTTCGCGCACGGAACGGGCGACATCGACCATCCGCGCGCGAATGGTCAGGTTGCCGATGACCGAGGCAGAAATTTCCAGTGCGTCCACCAAGGGCACGGCACTTTTACCGAGGATCGCCAGGGTGCTGGCAAACCGCGCGGCTTCCATGGCCCGCAGCACTTCGCCGATGACGGGCGCACTCAAGAGCCAACGATGCCAGCGCAGACGCCATTGCGGCTGCTGCCAGCTCCAGCGCCACAGGCCGAACAGCGTCATCAGCACGCCTGTCAGCAACAGGAAATGGTTGCGCAGGCCGTTGCTCACGCCGATCAGTGCCTGGGTCAGCCAGGGCAACGGCTGGCCGCTGTCGACGAAGATCTTCACCACATCAGGCACCACGTAGCCGAGCAGAAAACCGACGATTGCCGCGCTGGCCAGCATCAGGATCAAGGGGTACACCAGGGCCATCTGGATCTTTTGCCGCGAGGCCTGGCGAGCCTGCGTGTAGGCCGCCAGTTGCTCCAGCACATGGCCCAGATGCCCCGAGCGCTCGCCGGCGGCCACGGTGGCGCGGAACAACTCGGGGAAGGCCCTGGGAAACTGTCCCAGGGCCGAGGCCAGGGCGTGGCCCTCCATCACCCGGCTCCTGACCGCCGAGAGCAGGCCCGCGACCTTGCGCTTCGAGCTCTGTTTCGCCACCGCCTCGAGTGCTTCTTCCAGAGGCAGCCCGGCCTGAACCAGCGTTGCCAGCTGCAAGGTCAACAACGCCAGATCAGCCGCGCTCAGGCCTGCGCCGCGAGTTTGTCTGCCTGTATCGCTGCCGACCCGGACCTCGATCAACACACGCGGCCACACGCCACGCTCGCGCAACAGCTGTCGTGCATGACGGGGTCCATCGGCCTCCAGCCGTCCCTTGCAGGATCGGCCCTGGGCATCAAGGGCGCGGTAGTCGAAAGTGGGCATCCGTCAGTGCTCCTGGGTCACGCGCAGCAACTCATCGAGGCTGGTCAAGCCTTCCAGCACCCGCTGACGCCCGTCCTGGAACAGGCTGCGCGATACCTTGCGCGTTGCGTCGACGAGGATTTGCTCGCTGGCGCCCTGATGGATCAGCGCCGAGACAGCGGGCGTTACGCTGATCAGTTCGTAGATGCCGATGCGCCCGCGATAGCCGTGCTGGCACTGCGCGCAGCCCGAGGCTTTGCACAGGGTGTGCGACGTGGCCGTGTCGAGCCCCAGGCGCTCACAGGCCGCCGCATCGGCGGTGTACGAAACCTTGCAATGGGGGCACAGGGTGCGCAGCAGGCGCTGGGCCACAATGCCCACCAGCGAGGACGCCAGCAGGTAGGCATCGACGCCCATGTCGACCAGCCGCGTGACGGCGCCAACCGCACTGTTGGTGTGCAAGGTCGACAGCACCAGATGCCCGGTCAAAGACGCCTGCACGGCGATCTCGGCGGTTTCGCGGTCGCGGATTTCGCCGACCATCACCACGTCCGGGTCCTGGCGCAGAATCGCCCGCAGGCCGCGGGCAAAGGTCATGTCGACTTTCGGATTGACCGGCATCTGGCCCACACCCGGCAGGTGATACTCGATCGGATCTTCGACCGTGAGGATGTTGCGGGTCTGGTCATTCAGGCTGCTCAACGCTGCGTACAGGCTGGTGGTCTTGCCGGAGCCGGTCGGCCCGGTCACCAAGAGGATGCCGTGGGGTTTGCCCAATAGCTGGCGCAGGGCCGCGAGGGTATCGTCCGGCATGCCCAGCCGATGCAGGTCCAGGCGCCCGGCCTGCTTGTCGAGCAGGCGCAGCACCACCCGCTCGCCGTGGGCCGAAGGCAGCGTCGAGACCCGCACATCGACTTCATGCCCGGCCAGACGCAAGGCCATTCGCCCATCCTGGGGCACGCGTTTTTCCGCGATGTCCAGGCGCGCCATGACCTTGATCCGCGACACCAGCAGCGTTGCCAGTTCGCGCTTGGGCCTGAGCATTTCACGCAGTTGGCCATCCACCCGCATGCGCACCGACAGGTACTGCTCGAAGGTTTCCAGGTGCACGTCCGAGGCGTGCTCGCGAACGGCTTCACCGAGCAGTGCGTTGATCAGGCGAATGATCGGCGCATCGCCCTGTTGCTCCAGCAGGTCGGCGGTCTGCGGCACCTGATCGACCAGGCTGAGCAAGTCCAGTTCTTCGTCCAGCCCTTGGGCTACCTGCTCCATCGCGCTTTGTCCCTCGCGATAGGCTGCCGCCAGGCGGGAGGCGTATTCTTCGGCGTCGACGATGACGAACGGCAGCGTCGACCCGCACACCCGGCGCGCCTCTGACAGTGCGCTGAGCGGTGCATCGCTGCGCAGGGCAAGGCGCAGATCGTCGCCGTCACGCTCCAGCAACACACCAAAACGCCGGGCGAAGCCGAAGGGCAATTGCTCGCTGAATTCGCCCATGGGTTACTGCGCCTTGCCGCGCAAGTCGAACACTGGCGCGTCGCTGGCCGGTTCAAACAACCCGCGTGCCTCGGATGGCAGCAACAACGAGTTGTTTTCCCCCGCTCCTGACTTGCTCAGGTCACGCAGCGCGTTGTAACGCTGCTGGCTGACCTGGGACAGGTCCTCCTTGCTGCGCACGATGGTCGGGCGCAAGAACACCATCAGATTGCTTTTGGTCTGGGTGTCGCGGCTCCAGCGGAACAACGCGCCAAGGTAGGGAATGTCACGCAGCAGCGGCACGCCGCTTTTCTGCGTGCGCACGCTGTCGCGGATCAGGCCGCCGATCACGATGATTTCGCCATCGTCGGCGAGGATGGTGCTTTTGAGCGCTCGCTTGTTGGTGATCAGGTCCGAGGAGTCGATGCCCGACACCGAGGGGGCGATGTCCGACACCTCCTGCTCGACCTCCAGGCGCAACGTCGAGCCTTCGTTGATGTAAGGCTTGATCTTCAGGCTGATGCCGACGTCCTTGCGCTCGACGGTGGTGAACGGATTCTCCGCGCCGTTGCTGTTGGTGGCGTAGGAACCGGTCTTGAACGGCACGTTCTGGCCGACGATGATTTCCGCTTCCTGATTGTCCAGGGTCAACAGGCTCGGGGTGGACAGCAAGTTGCTGTGGGTGTTGCTGGCCAGGGCCGAAATCAGCGCCCCGAAGCGGTCGCTGCCCAGTTGCAGGATCGCCCCTTCCGGGGCCGATCGTTTCTCGTCGAACTTCAGCCCGCCGACAATCGGAATGTCGGTGCCGGGAAAGTTGATGAAGCCCTTGGCGTCGCCGGTGTTGAGGTTCCACTGCACTCCGACGGCCTCGGCGATGTCGCCGGAGATTTCGACGATGGCGGCATGGATCAACACCTGGGCCCGCGGCTGGTCCAGCTGGCGCACGATGCTTTCGATGGTCCGCACCTGTGCCGGCTCGGCAATCACCACCAGCGCGTTCTGGCTTTCGTCGGCCTTGATCATGAAGGTTGCGCCGCCCGACATGTCCTTGGCGTTGCCGACGGCGGACGCCTGTTTTCTGCCCTGCCCCATCGATTCCAGTATCTCGGCCAACTGCTTGGCATCACTGTGGCGCAGGCGAATCACCCGGGCGTTGTCGAGGGTCGTGGTGGCCGGTGTATCGAGCCCGCGGGCCAGTTCGATCAAACGCTGGCGAACGACCGGCGGGCCTATGAAAATCAGGCGATTGGTCCGGGTGTCTGCCAGTACCTGTATCGCCGACTCGGCATTGCGCTTGCCCATGGAGGCCTCGATCACCGGCACGACATCCCCCGCCTGGGCATGCTTGAGCTGAAGCACCGCGTGCAGGTTGTTCTGCCCCGAGTCCAGTTCACGGATCACCCGGGCGATGCGCTTCACATTGGCGGCCGTATCGGTCAGCACCAACGCGTTGGCCGACACCGATGGGCCGACATAACCGTTGGCAGAAACCAACGGCCGCACCAGCCCGGCGATATCGGTGGCGCTACCGGTGTTCAAGCCGATGACTTCGGTCACGAACTGCGACGCCGTGGTGGTTTTTACCGTGCCCTGACCGGCCCGGGTCCTGGCCTCGGCAACCGGGGTGATGAGAATCCGGTCGCCCTCATCGATCACCGTAAAATTGTGGGCGTCGAGCACTGAATAGAACAACCGGCGCACCCCTTCACGATCGAGGGCCTGCCGGGACATGACGGTGATACGACCGGAGACCTTGGGGTCCAGCACTACCGTGGTCCCGAGAATGCTGGAGATCTCCTCGACGATGTCGCGCAGCTCTGCGTTGTTCATCGCCAGTTGCCATTTTTCTTCGGCGCCTCGAAGCGTGCCCGGGAAGGCTGCAACCGCCAAAACGGCAAGCAAAAGCATGGAACGCAACCAATGCGCGCCGACGAAGCTGTTCATGAAATTCATCACTCTGGTTGCCCGGAGAGCGGGCGTAAAAAATGCGTGGTGGTGACCGGTTGAGCATCGACGGATGATTCGAGTCCCGTCAGGAACCGTGCGCCAGAGGGGACGAGCGTTAGCAGCTCTTCCCGGCCCTTGTTCCACAGCACAACCTGGTGGGTCTCGATACGACGCAGGACACTGCCGCCGGGCAAACGCTCGCCCACCTGATAGAGACGAGAACCTTGAGCATTGGCCAGCAGCGCCTTGGATAGTCCGCTGCTGACAAAGCTCGCTTGCAAGGTCAGCGGTTCGGCGCTGGGCCGCGGTGTGGCCTCCGTGGTCAGGCCGAACACAATGGCAATCGATGTTGTTTCGAGTGGTTCACGTGCCGGCACCGTCTCCAGAGCTGCGATGTCGGGCAACGGTGAAACCAGATGCTCGCGAAACGTCCGTTCCTGCCACGCCAGAAACACCGCCGCGCCCGCTGGCAACGCGAGCCAACAAATGCTGCTCAGGCATGCCCGAAAGCGTTGTCCGGAAAAATTCGAAACCTTCATTTTCAACTCAGTACTCAGCAGAAGTGCCTGGCTTCAGGCGACCTTTTTTGAGGTCGCCTGAAGCCAGTTGCGGGGACTTACAACTTGTCCCACGCCATGTGCGAGTGAGCACCGACACCTGGCTCGAAGCCGTTGGCGGTAGGGGTGTACTGCTTGCAATAACCCGACGCAGGGAACGGCTTGCACTCGAAGACTTCGTCGGTCTTCGGTTGCAGCACCTTGGTGCCGGCGGTGTAGTCGCTGAGGCCTTCAGGGAATACGAAGTCGTATTCGATGACCGCGCCTTCACCGGTCAGTTGGGTGGTCTTGGTGTCCTGACGGGTGGTGCGGCCATCCAGGGTGGTGCCGACCAGGGTCAGCGTGTGCGCACCAGGATTGCTGCGCACATCCAGGGACAACGAGGTGGAGCCGGTGGCCACTTGTGCCGATGTGGTGCCGACCGGTTTGTTGTTCTGATCGAACAAGGTCGCTTCGACGTCCATCGCGCGGTTCGCAGTCATGCTGAATTCGACTTTGGCCCGGCCTTTATCCAGGACGTATTCGGCTTGCTGAGAGGTCACCGCCATGTGCGCAGCGGCGTCTTCCTTCATGGCCAACTGCACTTCATAGCGGACTACGCCGCTTTCTTTTTGCACGTAGAGGCGATTGGTGCCTTTGACCGGGGCAACATTGCCGCTCTCGTCACGGATACCGGCGCGAACCAGGGTGTGGGTCTGGTTGATTTTTTCCGCCAGCTTGTACGACCAGTTTTGCGGTGTGCCTTCTTCAGCGTCATCGATGCTGATTTCCACGCTGTATTGCGCACTCTCGCCCTTGGCGGTAAACGCGCGGGCCTTGACCTTGTCACCCACCAGCAACGGGGTCGATGATGCAATGCTGCCTACCGGCGACCAGCCGCCCGGCAAGTCGGGTTCGGCAAGGATGTTCACGTCTGCGACGTTGTAAAACGCGGCGTCGGTGTCACCGACGGTCCAGATGGCCAGGATGACGTGGTGGCCGGATTTGTCAGACGGGAGGGTGCAGCTGTGCCTGGCACCCGACACAGGCAACTGGTTGCCGCCATCGATGGTGCAGAACGGCGTGCTTTCGAAGGTGGCGCGCTTGAGCGACTCGTTCGGGTTCCAACCGTCGCTGGAGATGAAATACTCGTGCTTGGTGGCCGGGTGGACGGCGGTGTAACGCCATTGGAAATCGATGTTGCGATCCTTGATTTCCGTCAGGTGCCAGCGGGTGGCGGACTGTGCGTCCAGTGCGGAGAACAGCGCGTGACCGCCGCTGGCGATCTTGCCATCGACCGGCCCCTGCAAGGGGGCACCGCCGACACCTGCCGGAAAGCCCTTGAAGGTTTCACCGACGCTCTGCGGCTCGTACTGCGCGCCGCCACAATTGGTGTTCAAACCTTTCTGGCAGGCCAGTGCGCGTGACGGCGGCACATCCAGATAGCCATGGGCAGAAACGGTTTGAGAGGCCAGCATTGCCGATAACAGGATCATCGAAGAGGTGCAGGCCGTTAATGCACTTCTTTTATCAAATGTAATTTTCATGATGTGTTCCAGACTGCTTATCGAAAACAAGGCGCCTTGCAGGCGGCGATGTTTGCTTCGTTACCGTTCAGCGTTGTGCTGAACAGGGGTCTGGAACCTTACGGAGATGACGAGGAATTCTATGTAGGAGTAATCATCGAGCCGGGCAGGAATGGTCTGCGCGTCCGATGTTCACTCAGGAAAAAAACACCCTTACCGACAGAAAGGCTTCATCCGGACAGCATTTCTGCAGGGCATAAAAAACCTGTCCGGCACGAGGCGGGACAGGCTTCTGGAAAACGGCGCTGGCCGTTACTCGTGATATTGCGCCGACAATTCATGCACGGCGCGCAGGAATGCACCGGCGTGTTCCGGATCGACTTCCGGCGTAATGCCATGACCGAGGTTGAACACGTGGCCGCTGCCCTTGCCGTAGCTGGCGAGAATGCGCCCGACTTCAGCGCGAATGGCTTCCGGTTTGGCGTAGAGCACGGTCGGGTCCATGTTGCCTTGCAGTGCGACCTTGTCGCCAACACGGGCACGGGCGTTACCGATGTCGCAGGTCCAGTCCAGGCCCAATGCATCAGCACCGGCATCGGCGATGCTTTCCAGCCACAGGCCGCCGTTCTTGGTGAACAGGATGACCGGCACCTTGCGGCCTTCGTGCTCGCGGATCAGGCCGCTGACGATTTTGCGCATGTAGGCCAGGGAGAACTCCTGGTACGCCGCTGCCGACAGGTTGCCGCCCCAGGTGTCGAAGATCTGCACCGCTTGCGCACCGGCCAAGATCTGGCCATTGAGGTAGCTGGTGACCGACTGCGCAAGCTTGTCCAGCAACAGGTGCATGGCTTGCGGGTTGTCATAGAGCATGGCCTTGGTCTTGCGGAAGTCTTTCGACGAGCCGCCTTCGACCATGTAGGTCGCCAGGGTCCATGGGCTGCCGGAGAAGCCGATCAACGGCACGCGGCCGTTCAGTTCGCGGCGGATGGTGCTGACCGCGTCCATCACGTAGCCCAGGTCTTTCTGCGGGTCGGGAATCGGCAGGGCTTCGATGTCGGCCAGGGTGCTGACGACTTTCTTGAAGCGCGGGCCTTCGCCGGTTTCGAAGTACAGGCCCTGGCCCATGGCATCGGGGATGGTCAGGATGTCGGAAAAGAGGATCGCCGCATCCAGTTGCGGATAACGATCGAGCGGCTGCATCGTGACTTCGCAAGCGAACGCCGGGTTCATGCACAGGCTCATGAAATCGCCGGCCTTGGCGCGGCTGGCGCGGTATTCAGGCAGGTAGCGACCGGCCTGACGCATCATCCACACGGGGGTGACGTCTACGGGTTGCTTGAGCAGGGCGCGCAGGAAACGGTCGTTCTTCAGGGCAGTCATGTCGGCATCCGGAAAAAAAGTGAGGTCATTTTCTCAGAGCCGGACGCAAAAGGCACGGCAAGAGCGGAGGCTTTTGTCTATCGGGTCAATTTGTCGCAATGAAATACAGAGTTTAGCAACACCGAGAAACAACTGTGGGAGCGGGCTTGCTCGCGAATGCGGTTTGTCAGGCAACAAAACTGTCGACTGACACTCCCTCTTCGCGAGCAAGCCCGCTCCCACATTTTTACTGCATTTCAAGTCTGGCTCGGGGGCTTAGACGCCCAGGTAATCCAGGATCCCTTCAGCCGCATTACGGCCTTCGAAGATCGCCGTCACCACCAGGTCCGAACCGCGCACCATGTCGCCACCGGCGAAGATTTTCGGGTTGCTGGTCTGGTGCTTGTACTGGCCTTGTTCCGGTGCCACAACGCGGCCCTGGCTGTCGGTCTGGATCTCGAACTGCTCGAACCACGGCGCCGGGCTAGGACGGAAACCGAACGCGATGACCACGGCGTCGGCCGGGATGATCTCTTCGGAACCCGGGATCGGCTCGGGGCTGCGACGGCCACGGGCGTCCGGTTCGCCGAGACGGGTCTCGACCACCTTCACGCCTTCGACCTTGTCTTCACCAACAATCGCAATCGGCTGGCGGTTGTAGAGGAACTTCACGCCTTCTTCCTTGGCGTTCTTCACCTCTTTGCGCGAGCCCGGCATGTTCGCTTCGTCACGACGATAGGCGCAGGTCACCGACTTGGCGCCCTGGCGGATCGAGGTACGGTTGCAGTCCATCGCCGTGTCGCCACCACCCAGGACCACGACCTTCTTGCCTTTCATGTCGACGAAATCTTCCGGCGACTTTTCAAAGCCCAGGTTGCGGTTGACGTTGGCGATCAGGAAGTCCAGCGCGTCATACACGCCCGGCAGGTCTTCACCGGCAAAACCGCCCTTCATGTAGGTGTAGGTGCCCATGCCCATGAATACGGCATCGTATTCTTCGAGCAGTTGCTCCATGGTCACGTCCTTGCCCACCTCGGTGTTGAGGCGGAACTCGATGCCCATGCCGGTGAATACTTCGCGGCGATTGCTCAGCACGGTCTTTTCCAGCTTGAACTCGGGAATGCCGAAGGTCAGCAGACCGCCGATTTCCGGGTTCTTGTCGAACACCACCGGGGTCACACCGCCGCGCACCAGCACGTCGGCACAGCCCAGGCCCGCAGGCCCGGCACCGATGATCGCGACACGCTTGCCGGTTGGCTTGACCTTGGACATGTCCGGGCGCCAGCCCATGGCGAACGCGGTGTCGGTGATGTACTTCTCAACCGAACCGATGGTCACCGCGCCGAAGCCGTCGTTGAGGGTGCAGGCACCCTCGCACAGACGGTCCTGCGGGCACACCCGGCCGCAGACTTCCGGCAGGGTGTTGGTCTGGTGCGACAACTCGGCGGCCTGGAGGATGTTGCCCTCGGCCACTAGCTTGAGCCAGTTGGGAATGAAGTTGTGCACCGGGCACTTCCATTCGCAATACGGGTTACCGCAACCCAGGCAGCGATGGGCCTGGTCGGCCGACTGCTGGGGTTTGAAGGGTTCGTAGATCTCCACGAACTCTTTCTTGCGTTGACGCAACAGTTTCTTCTTCGGATCCTTGCGCCCGACCTCGATGAACTGGAAGTCATTATTCAGACGTTCAGCCATTTTAAAACCTCATCAAACTCTTCAGGCGCATCACTGCGGGTTGGCACGGGTGCTGGAAAGCAACGATTTCAGGTTGGCAGCCTTGGGCTTGACCAACCAGAAACGACGCACGTAATCATCGAGGTTCTCGGCGAGTTCACGACCCCACTCGCTGTCGGTTTCCTCGACGTACTCGTTCAGCACACGTTGCAGGTGGCTACGGTAGGCTTCCATCGCCTCGCCGCTGATCCGCTGGATTTCCACCAGTTCGTGGTTGACCCGGTCAACGAAGGTGTTGTCCTGGTCGAGCACGTAGGCGAAACCGCCGGTCATGCCAGAGCCGAAGTTGTAACCGGTCTTGCCCAATACGCAGACGAAACCACCGGTCATGTACTCGCAGCAGTGATCGCCAGTGCCTTCCACCACGGTGTGGGCACCGGAGTTACGCACGGCGAAACGCTCGCCCGCGGTGCCGGCGGCGAACAGCTTGCCGCCCGTGGCGCCGTACAGGCAGGTGTTGCCGATGATGGCACTGTCCTGGGTGCGGTAGACGCTGCCTTTCGGCGGAACGATCACCAGCTTGCCGCCGGTCATGCCCTTGCCGACGTAGTCGTTGGCGTCGCCTTCCAGGTACATGTTCAGGCCGCCGGCGTTCCACACACCAAAGCTCTGGCCCGCTGTGCCCTTGAAGCGGAAGGTGATCGGTGCGTTGGCCATGCCCTGGTTGCCGTGCTTGCGCGCGATTTCGCCGGAGATCCGTGCACCGATGGAACGGTCGCAGTTGCAGATATCCAGGGCGAATTCAGCGCCGCTCAGGTCGTTGATCGCCGAGGTGGCCATGTCGACCATCTTCTCGGCCAGCAGGCCCTTGTCGAACGGCGGGTTGCGGTCCACGCCACAGAACTGCGGTTTGTCCGCCGGCACGTGGTCGCTGCCCAGCAACGGAGTCAGGTCCAGGTGATGCTGCTTGGCGGTCTGGCCTTCGAGGACCTCCAGCAGATCGGTACGGCCGATCAGCTCCTCGAGGGAACGCACGCCCAGCTTGGCCAGCCACTCACGGGTTTCTTCGGCGACGTAGGTGAAGAAGTTCACCACCATGTCGACGGTGCCGATGTAGTGGTCCTTGCGCAGCTTCTCGTTCTGGGTCGCAACACCGGTGGCGCAGTTGTTCAGGTGGCAGATGCGCAGGTATTTGCAGCCCAGGGCGATCATCGGCGCGGTGCCGAAGCCAAAGCTTTCAGCCCCGAGGATCGCAGCCTTGATCACGTCGAGGCCGGTTTTCAGGCCGCCGTCGGTCTGTACCCGGACTTTGCCGCGCAGGTCGTTGCCGCGCAGGGTCTGGTGGGTTTCGGCCAGGCCGAGTTCCCACGGAGCGCCCGCGTACTTGATCGAGGTCAGCGGCGATGCACCGGTGCCGCCGTCGTAGCCGGAGATGGTGATCAAGTCCGCGTAGGCCTTGGCCA
Source organism: Pseudomonas sp. GM33 (assembly GCF_000282295.1). Taxonomy (NCBI): domain Bacteria; kingdom Pseudomonadati; phylum Pseudomonadota; class Gammaproteobacteria; order Pseudomonadales; family Pseudomonadaceae; genus Pseudomonas; species Pseudomonas sp. GM33. The sequence continues at coordinate 76,419 of NZ_AKJO01000092.1, read as the reverse complement.
CACCGGCGGCAATGGTGCCGACGCCGGCTTCCGCTACCAGCTTCACCGAAACCAGCGCTTTCGGGTTGACTTGTTTCAGGTCGAAAATCAGCTGCGACAAGTCTTCGATCGAGTAGATGTCGTGGTGCGGCGGTGGCGAAATCAGCGTCACGCCTGGCACTGCGTAACGCAGCTTGGCGATCAGACCGTTCACTTTACCACCCGGCAGTTGACCACCCTCGCCCGGCTTGGCGCCTTGGGCGACCTTGATCTGCAGCACCTCGGCGTTGACCAGGTATTCCGGGGTCACACCGAAGCGGCCAGTCGCAACCTGCTTGATTTTCGAGCTCTTGATGGTGCCGTAGCGTGCCGGGTCTTCACCGCCTTCGCCGGAGTTGGAACGCGCACCGAGGCGGTTCATGGCTTCGGCCAGGGCTTCGTGAGCTTCCGGCGACAGGGCGCCCAGGGATATACCGGCGGAGTCGAAGCGCTTGAGCACCGATTCCAGCGGTTCGATCTCGCTCATATCCAATGGAGTGTCGAGGGTTTTGACTTTCAGCAGGTCGCGGATCATCGACACCGGGCGGTTATCCACCAGCGACGTGTATTCCTTGAACTTGCTGTAGTCGCCCTGCTGCACAGCGGCTTGCAGGGTGTTGACCACATCCGGGTTGTAAGCGTGATACTCGCCACCGTGGACGAACTTCAGCAGGCCGCCTTGCTGGATCGGCTTGCGCGGACTCCAGGCTTCGGTCGCCAGGGCTTTCTGCTCGGCTTCGATGTCGACGAAACGCGCACCCTTGATGCGGCTCGGCACGCCACGGAAGCTCAGGTTGCAGACTTCCTCGGACAGGCCGATGGCCTCGAACAACTGCGCACCGCGGTACGAAGTGATGGTCGAGATGCCCATCTTCGACAGGATCTTGAGCAGGCCCTTGGTGATGCCTTTGCGGTAGTTCTTGAACACCTCGTAGAGGTCGCCCAGCACTTCACCGGTACGGATCAGGTCACCCAGCACTTCGTAAGCCAGGAACGGATAAACGGCAGAGGCACCGAAACCGATCAACACGGCGAAGTGATGCGGATCGCGGGCGGTCGCAGTTTCCACCAGGATGTTGGAGTCGCAACGCAGGCCTTTTTCGGTCAGGCGGTGGTGCACCGCGCCGGTAGCCAGGGACGCGTGGATCGGCAACTTGCCCGGGGCAATGTGACGGTCGCTCAGTACGACCTGGGTACGACCGGCGCGCACGGCTTCTTCAGCCTGATCGGCGACGTTGCGGATGGCCGCTTCGAGGCCGACGCTTTCGTCGTAGTTCAGGTCGATGATCGCGCGCTCGAAGCCCGGACGATCGAGGTTCATCAGCGAGCGCCACTTGGCCGGGGAAATGACCGGCGAGCTGAGGATCACGCGCGAGGCGTGTTCCGGCGACTCCTGGAAAATGTTGCGCTCGGCACCGAGGCAGATTTCCAGCGACATGACGATGGCTTCGCGCAGCGGGTCGATCGGCGGGTTGGTGACCTGCGCGAACTGCTGGCGGAAATAGTCGTACGGCGTGCGCACGCGCTGGGACAGCACGGCCATCGGCGTATCGTCGCCCATCGAGCCCACGGCTTCGTAGCCCTGTTCGCCGAGCGGACGCAGCACCTGATCGCGCTCTTCGAACGTGACCTGGTACATCTTCATGTATTGCTTGAGCTGGTCGACGTCGTAGAACGCCGAACCGTGGTCGTTGTCTTCCATGGTCGCCTGGATGCGCAGGGCATTCTTGCGCAGCCATTGCTTGTACGGATGACGGGACTTCAGGCGGTTGTCGATCGCATCGGTGTCGAGGATCTGGCCGGTTTCGGTGTCCACGGCAAAGATCTGGCCAGGTCCCACACGCCCCTTGGCGATCACATCTTCAGGCTGGTAGTTCCAGACACCGATTTCCGAGGCCAGGGTGATGAAACCGTTCTTGGTGGTGACCCAACGCGCCGGACGCAGACCGTTACGGTCGAGCAGGCACACCGCGTAGCGACCGTCGGTCATTACCACGCCAGCCGGGCCGTCCCACGGTTCCATGTGCATCGAGTTGTATTCGTAGAACGCACGCAGATCCGGGTCCATGGTCTCGACGTTCTGCCACGCTGGCGGAATGATCATCCGCACGCCACGGAACAGGTCGATGCCACCGGTGACCATCAGCTCCAGCATGTTGTCCATGCTCGAGGAGTCCGAACCCACGCGGTTGACCAGCGGGCCGAGCTCTTCCAGGTCCATCAGGTCGTTGGTGAACTTGGTGCGACGGGCCACGGCCCAGTTGCGGTTGCCGGTGATGGTGTTGATCTCGCCGTTGTGCGCCAGGAAGCGGAACGGTTGAGCCAGCGGCCATTTCGGCAGGGTGTTGGTGGAAAAGCGCTGGTGGAACACGCAAATCGAAGTTTGCAGGCGCTCATCGCTCAGGTCCGGATAGAAGGCGGTCAAGTCCGCCGGCATCATCAGGCCTTTGTAAATGATGGTCTTGTGCGAAAAGCTGCAGACGTAGTGGTCGGTGTCGGCGGCGTTGGCCACGGACGAGCGACGACGGGAGGTGAACAGCTTGACGGCCATGTCCTGGTCGCTCAGGCCTTCACCACCGATGAACACTTGCTCGATCTGCGGCAGGCGCTCAAGGGCCAGGCGGCCGAGGACGCTGGTGTCGATCGGCACTTTGCGCCAGCCGACCAGTTGCAGGCCAGCGGCCAGAATCTCGCGGTTCATGTTCTCGCGAGCGGCTTCGGCTTTGACCGGGTCCTGATTGAAGAAAACCATGCCCACCGCATATTGCTTGGGCATCTCGACGCCGAAGGTTTCCTGGGCGATGGCTCGCAGGAACACGTCCGGCTTTTGAATCAGCAGACCGCAACCGTCACCGGTCTTGCCGTCGGCATTAATCCCACCGCGGTGGGTCATGCAGGTCAGGGCCTCGATGGCCGTTTGCAAAAGGGTATGACTGGGCTCGCCCTGCATATGGGCTATCAGGCCGAAACCACAGTTATCCTTGAATTCATCTGGTTGGTACAGACCTGCTTTCATAGACACTTTCTCACCAGGCTGCCTCTGTACGAGGCAAATTTCTTTTCAATTCAACCACTTGCCATCCGCGCCGAACGTACGCCAGCTTTGCGGGGACAAAAGGGAGGTCATTGTACACACCGACACTTGGCCTCACAAATTTGACGACGAAATGTCGCAAATCCATGTCGCATTTGTGAAAGGTTTAAAGCGATCTGCTGTGCTAGTCAAAACTTTTTTAATTTTGACCGCAACGACTCAAAGACTACTGTGACGCAGACACCACAAGGCACGCAGCCCGGAAGGCGGCGCGCACTTGTAGAAATTTTGAGGTGCTTGGAGAGGCGGCCTGGGTAAGGCCGCCGAATCTTCAGCGAGTTGTTGCCAGTTCCTGTTGGACGCTGGCGACAGTGCGAGGCCAAGGTTTACCAGCCTGAACCTTCGCTGGCAAGGCCTTGATGGCGGAAACGGCTGCATCACGATTGGCGAAGTTGCCGTAGGTGATCACGTAGAGCGGCTTGCCATTGAGGACTTTCTTGAAATAACGGTACTCGCCGCCCTGCTCTTTGACGAAGCTTTGTGCGGCAGTCTCGGAGCTGGTGCCGAGGATTTGCACCACGTAGTTGCCCGGTGCCTGACCGGCGTACCAGGTGCCACCCGCCGCCTTGGCTGCCGGAGCCGGTTTCTCGGCAGGCTTGGTCGCCGCAGCAACGGCTGGCTTGGCTGGCGCTGGAGCAGGCTTGGCCACTGGAGCTGGCGCTGGCTTGGCCGTGGCGACCTGAGTCGGCGCAGGTGCCGGCTTGGCCGCTGGTGTCGGCGCAGGGCCGGCAGGAACGCCCACAGGCGGCGCCGTAGTGGTCACCGTCGGCGGTGTGGCGCTGGAGCCTTCAACCGGAACGCCGTCGTCGCCTTCGGTGATGCCGCCTGCGGCCTCAGCCAGCGGGGCGCGCATGACCGGTTGCGAGTTGCCGACCAACGGCAATGGCATCGGCTGCGTGTTGCCGGCGAATTCGACGGCCGGAGCACCGCCATTCGCGGTCGGCTGGCCCTGGCCAAGCGGCAGTTGCGCCTGTTCATTGGCCGGCGCACCGGTTGTCGGCGCCTTGTTGCGACCCGGCATCATCCAGGCGGCAGCTACCGCAACCACGACAACGGCGGAAATCGCCAATACGTGTTTCTTCGGCATATTGAACCCCATTTTTGGACGCTTGACCGCAGAGCGGCTGGCGATCATGGCTTCGATCATTGCATCGCGAGCGACCTGATTGATGCTGCCAGGCCAGCCTTCGGAGCTTTCGTGAATATCAGAGATCTGATTCGCGGTGAAAAGTTCGATGCCGCGGCCAGCACCCTCGAGCCGCTGCTCCAGATACTCGCGGGTTTCGTCCTCGGTATAGGGCTGCAGTTCGATGACGTGGAATCGCTCTTCCTCGAGATGCAAGGCCTCAAGCTGAGCGATCAGCGAGGTTTCGCCGAACAGGAACACATGCGGGCGCCCTTCAGGCGCACCGGCCGCCAGCACCATCAGAACCTCAAGGCCGGACTCATCGAGCTGTTCGGCGTCATCGACCAGCAAATAGACTTCCTGGCCGGTGAGCGCAAGCTGCACCACCTGGGCGAGGATAGCGTCGGCATCCGCCTGGGCGACATTCAGCGCCTGGGCCACTTGACGCAGCACACCGGCCGCATCGCCGGCGCCACGGGCGGACACCACCACGCTTTGTACCGACTGCTTGTTGGTGCTGGCGACCAGGGCCTGACGCAACAGGGTCTTGCCGCTGCCCTCGGGACCGGTGACGACCAGCAGCAACTGACTGTAGCGGGCCAGGTGATGCAACTGTCCCAGCACGGGTTTGCGCTGGGCCGGGAAAAATTTGAAGCCAGGCACCCGTGGAGCAAAAGGGTCATGACTCAACTGGTAATGGCCGAGGAAAGCCTCGTCGGCATGCAAACTAGTCATCGTGTTCTTATTAACCTTTAAGCTGAGCCAGGGCGCGGTAGTCTGCCCCCAGCGTGGCCTGTAGAACCTCTTTCGGATAATCGTCGGTCACCACCGCTTCACCCATGTGGCGCAGCAGCACCAGGCGCAAACGACCGTCGATCACTTTTTTATCAATGGACATATGTTCGAGGAAATCGGCTTCTGTCATCTCTTCTGGCGGAATGACCGGCAGCCCTGCGCGCTGGAACAGACGAATGCCGCGATCACGCTCCTGCTCGCTGATCCAGCCCAGTCGCGCGGACATTTCCAGCGCCATCACGGTGCCAGCAGCCACTGCTTCTCCATGTAGCCAGACACCATAGCCCATGTGGGTTTCGATGGCGTGGCCAAAAGTGTGGCCCAGGTTCAACGTGGCACGAACGCCCGTCTCTTTCTCATCGGCACCGACCACCGCGGCCTTGGCCGCGCAGGAGCGCTCGATGGCATAGGTCAGGGCTTGCTGGTCCAGGTTGCGCAGGCGGTCGACATTGTCTTCGAGCCAGGTCAGGAACGGCTCATCACAGATCAGCCCGTACTTGATGACTTCGGCCAGACCGGCGGACAGTTCACGCGCCGGCAGGGTATTGAGGCTGGCGGTATCGATCAGCACCACGTTCGGCTGATAGAAGGCGCCGACCATGTTCTTGCCCAGCGGATGGTTGATCCCGGTCTTGCCGCCCACCGAGGAGTCGACTTGCGACAGCAGCGTGGTCGGAACCTGGATGAAATCGACGCCGCGCTGGTAGCAGGCGGCGGCAAAGCCGGCCATGTCACCGATCACTCCGCCACCGAGAGCGATCACCGTGGTGCGGCGGTCATGCCGCGCGGTCAGCAGACCGTCGAAAATCAGTTGCAGGGTTTCCCAGGTCTTGAAGGCTTCACCGTCGGGCAGCACCACGGAAATCACCGAGAACTGCGCCAGGCTGCGGGTCAGACGCTCGAGATAGAGCGGTGCAACAGTCTCGTTGGAGATGATCGCTACTTGCCGTCCGCGAATGTGCGGGGCCAGCAGCTCAGGCTGATCCAACAAACCTTCGCCAATATGAATCGGGTAGCTGCGCTCGCCTAGATCGACCTTGAGTGTCTGCATGTGTCCCCACAGTGAAGATGAATCAGGCGTCCTGCCCTGAGTTAACGAATATCCACGGCATCTGCTGGTGTGACGCCGTTCGGTAGCCATCCGCCACAACCTTGAGCGGTCATGGCGAGACGCCGAGGATAGCGCATTTCGCGCGGCGCTTTAACGGGGTGGCAACTGCTGCAGGCGCTCTAGAATGTCGAGTACGACCATTCGCGGTGGTCGCTCATCGGTTTCGACCACCAGGTCGGCAATTTCCCGATAAAGCGGATCGCGGATCGCCAACAGGTCCCGAAGGGTCTTGGCCGGATCGGCGGTACGCAACAATGGCCGATTGCGGTCACGGGCCGTGCGGCCAACCTGCTGCTCGACCGACGCATGCAGATAAACCACCCGCCCACCGGCATGCAGTGCCCGACGATTGGCTTCGCGCATGACCGCGCCCCCACCTGTCGCCAGCACCACACCGTCGTAGTCGCACAGCTCGGCAATCATTGCCTGCTCGCGATCACGAAAGCCCGGTTCGCCTTCTTTATCGAAGATCCAAGGGATATTGGCGCCCGTGCGCAATTCAATTTCCTTATCGGAATCTTTGAATGGCAGGCGCAGCTCTTTGGCCAGCAACCGGCCGATGGTGCTTTTTCCAGCACCCATCGGTCCTACAAGAATCAAATTTCGCACAGAATCAATGACTCACAGCAATCGCCTGATTATTCATGATACGCGGAGTGAGGAATACCAACAGCTCGGATTTTTTCTCCGAAACCACATCACGCCGGAAAAGGCGGCCAAGATACGGCACATCGCCAAGAAATGGCACCTTATCTACGACCTTGCTCTGAGTATTTGAGAAAACGCCGCCAATGACGATGGTCTCGCCATCATTGACCAGGACCTTGGCGTTGACCTCGTTTTTCTTGATGGGCGGTACATCCTGGACCTTGTTCAGGTAGTCCGGCTCGTCCTTGGTCACCTTGACCTCCATGATGATCCGGTTGTCGGGCGTGATCTGCGGCGTCACTTCCAGCGACAGCGAAGCCTCCTTGAACGACACCGAAGTCGCGCCACTGGAACTGGCCTCCTGATAGGGAATCTCGGTGCCCTTGAGGATCTTGGCGGTTTCCTTGTCGGACGTGACCACCTTGGGTTGCGAGACGATTTCCCCGTTGCCGGTTTTCTCCATGGCCGTCAGTTCCAGGTCCAGCAAGACGTTATCGGTGATGAACGCGATGCCGATTCCCGAGGTGTTATTGGCTACGCCCATGTCAACGAACGGTGAGTTTGTGCTGGTACTGCCGGGCGTGCCGATGGTCGATGACCCGTTGAGTCCATTGCTGACACCGGAGGTGTTCCAGTTGCCCCGGTTCTGTATCGATCCGCCCCAGCGCACCCCGAGGCTTTTGTCATAGTCGACGTTGGCTTCGACAATGCGCGCCTCGATCATGACCTGACGCACAGGGATATCCAGCTGCGTGACGATCCTGCGCAGCTCATCAAGCCGGTCCTGGGTCTGGTAGGCAATGATGTTGTTGGTGCGCTCGTCGACGGTGATCGACCCCCGTTCGTCGGGTTTCGCTTCGGCACTGGTCACCGACTGGAAGAGCTTGGCAATGTCCGCCGCCTTGGCGTAATTCACCTGCAACAGCTCCCGGCGCAACGGCGCCAGATCGGCAATCTGCTTTTGTGATTCCAGTTCCTGACGCTCACGGGCAGCAATTTCATCGGCCGGCGCAACAAGCAGGACATTACCGACCTTGCGCTTGTCCAGCCCCTTGGTTTTCAGCACCAGATCCAGCGCCTGATCCCACGGCACGTTCTGCAGGCGCAACGTGATGCCACCCTGCACCGTATCGCTGGCCACCAGATTGAGGTTGGTGAAATCGGCGATCAATTGCAGCACCGACCGCACATCGATGTCCTGGAAGTTCAGCGAAAGCTTCTCGCCGCTGTAAGCCTGTGGCCCGACATTGCGCTTTTGCAGGTCGTCGACCGTCGCCGGGCGAACGCTGACCGTGAGCTTGCTGTCGGTCTGATAGGTCGAGTAATCGAACGCACCACCGGGCTCGATGCTGATGATGGCTCGATCGCCGCTCGCGCTGGCCTTGACGAACTGCACGGGCGTGGCGAAATCCTTTACATCCAGACGCACGCGCAACGGCTCGGGCAATCGGGTTTTGGCAAACCCGACAATAATCTTGCCCTCGCGCTGTTGTATGTCGGGCGCAATCGATGGGTCCGACAAGTCGATCACCACGTTGCCCTCGCCCTGTGTGCCTCGCTGAAAATCCACACCCCGAATGGCCTTGCCTGGCGTCGCAGCGGCGCGTGCCGGCATTGCCGGGGCCGCCGGCCTGGGTGTCGACGGTTTGACACCCTGCCCGACAACCACCAGCAAATTGTTGCCTTCAATTCGCGAGTCGTACGGGGCCGACTGAGCCAGGTTGATGATCAATCGCATACGCCCCCCGGCCTCCACCACCGTTGCACTACGGGCATTTCCACTGCCGAGATCGCGAGTCTTGCTGGCCAACTGACTGACGACACCCGGCAAATCCAGCGCAATCCGGGCCGGCGACTCAGTCATGTAGCCCTGAGGCAACGGGGGCGGCGCATCGAACGACAACTTCAACTCGACCCGGTCTCCCGGCAGCGCAGCGACATCCAGCGCCTTGAGATTGGCCGCTTGTACCATCGGCGACAACATCGCTATCCATAGCGAAAGGCCGAAGGCGGAGAAAATCCTGTTCATTATTCGGGTTCCACTATGAGTGCTCTTTCAAAGGGATGGTCCGGGGACGCTCCAGCCACGCACCCTGACCATCAGGGACAATTTCAACCACATCGACTTGCGAACCACTGATCGCAACGATTCGTCCGTCGTTACGCCCCAGGTAATCACCGACCTTCAGGCGGTGCACGCCACCCGCCCCGCGCAACAGGGCAAAGGAGCCTGTCGCATTGGAAAGGGTGCCGACCATTTCAAACTGCTCGATGTTGAAACATTCGAGGTATTGCCTGACCCGGTCAGGGTCGGGTTTGACATTGCGCGAACCCCGCCGATGGGCCGCCAGATCAGTGCTGAGCTGTGGTGAAAACGGACTGCGCAGGTTCGCTGCGTCGTAGATGAATGTCGGGTAAGACCGGAATACCGGCGTTGGTTCAATACTGCCCGGGCCGCGCAGGCGTATTTCGCTCAGGTAGGCGTCCAGATCGCTGTAGTCATCGCCAGCGCCACAGCCGGACAGAACAGACAGCAACAGCGCCATCGGAAAACAACGCGCCAGGGTCATTGATGTCGCCCCGTTTCGCTGTAGCGGTAGGTCTTGGCGAGGATGCGCAAGCGCAGTTTCGAAGCACCCTGGGGACTGACGGGGGCAAGGTCGAAATCGTGCAAGGTGACGATTCGCGGCAACCCGGCCACACCACTGACGAAGGTGGCCAGGTCGTGGTAACCCCCGGTGACCGTGATCTGGATCGGCAACTCGATGTAGAACGGCTGGGCGACTTCCGGCAACAGCTTGATCTCCTCGAACTCCAGGCCACTGCCCAGACCAGTACGCGTGATGTCTTCCAGCAAGCCGGGCACTTCGGTGTCGCCGGGTAGTTGCCGCAACAGCACGCCGAAAGCGCTCTCCAACTCTTTCAACTGCTGGGTATAGAGATCCAGATTCGCCGCCATGCGGGATTTGTCGGCGAACTGCTCCTTGAGCGCCGACTCTTCCTCACGCTTCAGATCGAGCTGGCTCTCGAGGTCGCGAGTGGAAAAGTTGTAGCCCAAGACCAGCACCACAAGCATGAGCAAACCGGCCACCAGACACTTGATCGCCGGCGGCCAGGCCCCCATGTTTCCGGTGTCCAGATCGTTGAAGTCGATCTTGCGCAGCCCTTCAAACCATTCGGACAGGCTCATTTGCCACCCTCCGGTGCTGCGGGTTGAGTCTGGCGAACGGTCAACTGGAAGACGTTGGCCTGCTCCACCTGACCGGCAGCCGCGGCCTTGACCTCAGTCAGGCTCGGCGCATCGAACCAGTCTGATGCCTCGAGGTTGCGCATCAAGTCTGAAACACGGCTATTGGATTGCGCGGCACCGGTGATGGACAAGGTCTTTGCGGCCATTCTCACTTCTGTGAAATACACGCCGTCAGGCAGTGCCCGCGCCAGCTGGTCAAATATTCGCCCGCTGATTTGGCGGTTGTCTTGCAGGTCCTGGATGATGCGCATGCGCTCGACCAGTTGCTGGCGGCGCTCCTTGAGATCATTGATCTGCGTGATTCGCTCATCGACCACGGCGATTTGCCTGCCGATGTAATCGTTACGGGCGATTTGCCGGTCGATGGCACGGCTGATGGCCTGGTTGGCAACCAGCACCGCACCCATCGTGCCCACCATAGCGGCCACCAGGACCAGCAGAAAGCGTTTGCGGCGGACTTCACGCCGCTCCTCGCGCCAGGGTAAAAGGTTGATCCGCGCCATCAGTCGAAGCTCCTGAGGGCCAGACCACAGGCGATCATCAACGCCGGGGCATCACTCGCCAGGGCAGCACCATTGACCTTGCTGCCCAGCGTCATTGCGGAAAAAGGGTTCGCGATCAGGGTCGGCGTACCCAATTGCCGCTCGACCAAACGGCCCAGCCCCGGGACCGACGCGGTACCGCCGGCCAGCAGGATATGGTCGACGGCGCTGTACTGGCCGGCGGCAAAGAAGAATTGCAACGAGCGCGACACCTGCTGCACCAGTGCCTGTTGAAAGGGCTGCAAGACCTCACCGGCATAGTCATCCGGCAGGCCGCCCTTCCTTTGCGCCAGACTCGCCTGTTCCAGCGTCAGGCCATAGCGACGCTGGATTTCCCCGGTCAACTGCCGACCGCCGAACAGTTGCTCACGGGTGTAGATAATCCGCCCGTTGTGCAGCACGCTCAGGGTGGTCATGGTGGCGCCGATATCCACCACTGCAACCGTCAACGGCTCCCCGGAAGCCGCAAGCCGACTGGCCAGCAACGCGAAGGAGCGCTCCAGTGCGTAGGCCTCAACATCGACTACGCGGGCGGTCAGCCCCGCCAGGGCCAGGGCGGCCTCGCGGACCTCGAGGTTTTCCTTGCGGCAAGCCGCGAGCAGCACGTTGACGCGCTCCGGGTTGCGCGCGGAAGAACCCTGGACTTCAAAGTCGATCGCGACTTCATCCAGGGGATAAGGGACGTATTGATCCGCCTCGATCTTCAGCTGGCTTTCCATTTCGTCTTCGGAAAGAGCGGCATCCATCTCGATGATCTTGGTGATCACCGCCGAGCCTGCCACAGCCACGGCCACACCCTTGAGGCCGGTTCTGGCCCTGGTCAGCGCGCGCGCGAGGGCCAGCCCCACGCCTTCGAGGTCAGCAATGTTCTTTTCGATCACCGCGCCGACCGGCAACGGCTCGACCGCATAAGCCTCGACCCGGTAGCGTTCGCCCTGACGGCTCAATTCCAGAAGCTTTACCGAGGTAGAGCTGATATCGATTCCCAGGAGCGTACTGGATTTTTTGTTAAAGAGTCCTGGCACTACCAATTCCCTATGACTTTCCGTGAGTTACGGACTCTGCAATGTCCATTGCGTTCAATCCGCCCGTCTTGACAGCAGCACCAACCGCGCTCCTGATCAGAAAAATGCTTATAATGCCCAGCGTTTTTTTCCGCATTTGCTCAAGCGCGGGTCGTTCTCATTTAGCCTGAACCCTGTTGCCCAATTCATTTTTGCCCTGGATATCCAAAAGTCTTGATTCGTCTGCTGAAATTTTTCGGTTGGTCCATCGTCGCGGTTTTCTGCGGACTCCTTCTGGGTCTGAGCGGGGCGTACCTCTACCTTAGTCCCGGGCTGCCGTCCGTGGAGGCGCTGAGAAGCATCCAGTTGCAGATTCCTTTGCGGGTCTACAGCAGCGATAACAAGTTGATTGCAGAGTTCGGCGAAATGCGCCGTACACCGATCCGCTTCGCCGACATTCCCCCCAATTTCATTAATGCGTTACTAAGTGCTGAAGACGACAATTTCGCCAACCACTATGGCGTCGATCCCAGCAGCCTGATGCGTGCCGCGACCCAACTGATCAAAAGCGGTCACATCCAGTCCGGTGGCAGCACGATCACCATGCAAGTGGCGAAGAACTTCTTCCTGACCAGCGAACGCAGCTTTTCGCGCAAGACCACCGAGATCCTGCTGGCCTTGCAGATCGAACGCCAGCTGACCAAGGACGAGATCCTCGAGCTGTACGTCAACAAGATCTACCTGGGCAACCGTGCCTACGGCATCGAGGCGGCGGCGCAGGTCTATTACGGCAAATCGATCCGCGATGTCAGCCTGGCGCAGATGGCCATGATTGCCGGCCTGCCCAAGGCGCCGTCGCGCTTCAACCCGCTGGCCAACCCGGCGCGCAGCAAGGAACGTCGCGACTGGATCCTGGGGCGCATGTACAAGCTCGGCAAAATCAGCGAGGCCGACTACACCGCCGCGATCAACGAGCCGCTGAACGCCAGCTATCACGTACCGACTCCGGAGGTGAACGCACCGTACATCGCCGAAATGGCCCGCGCCGAAATGGTCGGGCGATATGGCAGCGACGCGTATACCGAAGGTTTCCGCGTCACCACCACGGTGCCGAGCGACCTCCAGGAACTGGCCAACACCGCAGTTCACGAAGGCCTGATGACCTACGATCAGCGCCACGGCTATCGCGGCCCCGAGTCGCGGCTTCCGGGCAAGACGCGTGAAGCCTGGGTAACCGAGCTGACCAAGCAACGCACCATCAGCGGCCTGGAACCGGCGATCGTGACCCAGGTCGACAAGAGCGGCCTGCAGGTGCTGACCCGCACCGGCCAGGAACACGTCAACTGGGACACCATGAAGTGGGCCCGTCCGTTCCTGAACACCAACAGCATGGGCGCCAACCCGAAGCAGCCTTCGGACGTGGCCCAGGTCGGTGACCTGATTCGCGTGCAGCGTCAGGCGGACAACTCGCTGAAGTTCAGCCAGATCCCGCTGGCCCAGGGCGCGCTGGTGTCCCTGGACCCACAGAACGGTGCCATTCGCGCCCTGGTCGGCGGCTTCGCTTTCGAACAGAGCAACTACAACCGCGCACTGCAGGCCAAGCGCCAGCCAGGCTCGAGCTTCAAACCGTTCGTCTACGCCGCCGCACTGGATAACGGCTACACCGCCTCCAGTCTGGTCAACGATGCCCCGATCGTGTTCGTCGACGAGTACCTGGACAAGGTCTGGCGGCCGAAAAACGACACCAACACGTTCCTCGGCCCGATCCGCCTGCGTGAAGCGCTGTACAAGTCGCGCAACCTGGTGTCGATCCGCTTGCTGCAGGCGATGGGTGTTGGCAAGACCATCGACTACATCGCTCGCTTCGGCTTCAACAAACAGGACCTGCCACCCAACCTGTCCCTGGCGCTGGGCACCGCAACCCTGACGCCAATGGAGATCGCCACCGGCTGGAGCACCTTCGCCAACGGCGGCTACAAGATCACCCCGTACATCATCGACAGGATTGAAAGCCGCAATGGCGACACGCTGTTCGTCGCCAACCCGCCGAGCGTGCCTCAGGGCGGCGCTGCCAGCGATGGCATTGCCGCACCCGCCCCTCAAGCCTTCACGGTCAATGCAACGCCGGGCGAAGTCCCTGGCGCTGCTGCGCCGACACCACAAGCACCCGCCGTGGCCGAACGCATCGTTGACGGGCGCACCACGTACATCCTCAACAGCATGCTTGAGGACGTGATCAAGCTCGGCACCGGTCGTCGCGCACTGGCCTTGGGCCGCCCGGACATTGCCGGCAAGACCGGTACGACCAACGAATCCAAGGACGCCTGGTTCTCCGGCTACAACGCCGATTACGTGACCACCGTATGGACCGGTTTCGACCAGCCGGAAAGCCTGGGCCGCAAGGAATTCGGCGGCACCGTCGCGCTGCCGATCTGGATGAACTACATGGGCGCCGCACTCAAAGGCAAGCCGCCGCATACGCAGCCGGAGCCGGAAGGCCTCCTCAGCCTGCGAGTCGATCCGGTCAGTGGCCGCGCGGCCAGCCCGGGTACGCCAGGCGCTTACTTCGAGCTGTTCAAAGCCGAAGATACGCCGCCGTCGGTCAACGAACTCGGCAATGGCAATGCGCCAGGCAGTCCGTTGCCAGCGGATGAAGCTGCGCCGATCGATTTGTTCTGATCACACTGGCAACACCCAAAAGCCCTGCCTTCGAGAGAAGTGCAGGGCTTTTTTTGCCTGCAAGTTTTGCATTGATTTGCCCGACCTCTTCGCGGGCAAGCCCGCCCCCACAGGGTCGTAGGTGTACATAAAACCTGTGTTCACCATCGCCCACTGTGGGAGCGGGCTTGCCCGCGAAGAGGCCCTGACAGGCAACACAAAACCTTCAGGAATAAAAAAGCCCCGACTCTCGCAAGTCGGGGCTTTTCGTTGAAGCACTACAACGGCTTAGCCGTTGAACACATCATCCACGCTTTTCAGCGGGTAGTTCTTCGGATACGGCAGGGTCGCCACGCCGGTCTCGATGGCGGCTTTGGCCACGGCATCGGAGATCAGGGTGATCAGACGGGCATCCATTGGCTTCGGAATGATGTACTCACGGCCGAATTCCAGCTTGATGCCGCCATAGGCGTCGCACACTTCCTGAGGCACTGGCAGCTTGGCCAGTTCACGCAGGGCGTTGGCCGCGGCTACTTTCATCTCTTCGTTGATGCGCTTGGCGCGAACGTCCAGGGCACCACGGAAGATGAACGGGAAACCCAGTACGTTGTTGACCTGGTTCGGGTAGTCGGAACGACCGGTGGCCATGATCACGTCGCTACGGGTGGCGTGTGCCAGTTCCGGGGAGATTTCCGGATCAGGGTTGGAGCACGCGAACACGATCGGGTTGGCCGCCATGGACAGCAGGCCTTCAGGGCTCAGCAGGTTCGGGCCGGACAGGCCTACGAACACGTCAGCGCCTTGCAGGGCGTCAGCCAAGGTGCGCTTGTCGGTCGCGTGAGCGAACACAGCCTTGTACTGGTTCAAGTCGTCACGGCCGGAGTGGATCACGCCGGTACGGTCGACCATGTAGATGTTTTCGATGTTGGCACCCATGCTCACCAGCAACTTCATGCAGGAGATGGCGGCAGCGCCAGCACCCAGGCAGACGATCTTGGCTTCCGGCAGGGTTTTGCCAGCGATTTCCAGGGCGTTGATCATGCCGGCCGCGGTCACGATAGCGGTGCCGTGCTGGTCATCGTGGAATACCGGAATATCGCACTGCTCGATCAGAGCGCGTTCGATTTCAAAGCACTCGGGTGCCTTGATGTCTTCCAGGTTGATGCCACCGAAGGTGATGGAGATGCGCTTGACGGTGTCGATGAAGGCCTGCGGGCTTTCGGAGTCGACTTCGATGTCGAAAACGTCGATGCCGGCGAAGCGCTTGAACAGTACGCCTTTACCTTCCATCACTGGCTTGGAAGCCAATGGGCCGAGGTTACCCAGGCCGAGAATCGCGGTGCCATCGGAAATGACTGCAACCAGGTTGCCTTTGCCGGTGTACTTGTAGGCCAGCTCTTTATCGCGGGCGATCTCGCGTACTGGCTCGGCTACGCCCGGGCTGTAGGCCAGCGACAGGTCGCGAGCGGTAGCAGTGGCCTTGGTGAGCTCGACACTCAGCTTCCCTGGACGAGGATTGGCGTGATATTCGAGAGCGGCAGTTTTCAGATCAGACATTTTGGCATTCCGCTTTTTACTGTTGGACAGACTGGTGAGCGAGGATACGCGCCTCGCAAAGTCCCCACAAGACTGACTGGTCACCCCTGTCAAGCGCCCGCCCCTACGACTTTGGGCCAAGAGCCACGGCTCACAAGGGCTGGACTGTTCACAATCGACAGAAAAAATGTCTACAATTTTTTATCACTGTACCGCTTGAAGCATCGCCGGGTCGGTCAAGGGCAACATCCAGCGTGCCTGCCCTTCTTTCAATCCGCCACGTCGCGAACGATCCAGCACCCAGCCGCGCGCCTCGATCTGCTTGCCCTTGAGGCTTTCCAGCGAATTCACATCGAAACGCGCCAGCAGATTGGGTGCAACGCGCAATACAACCGAGTCCTGCAACTCGATCCAAACCCCACCTCGATTGCGCTGCACCTTGCTCACACGACCACTGAGCACGGCAAAACCGGAAGTGCTGATCTGTTCCGCTTTCAGTACAGGCGACTGGCGCCACACACCGAGCCCGGCCTGTCGAGCGTTGCGCTCTGCGGCTTGCTGACAGGCGACCAGATCGACGTTCGGCGCCACGGCCACCTGGAAACCCAGGCCTTCGGCGAGCATTTGCGCTTCGAGGTTGGCGCCATCTGCACCGTAGACATGGGCCAGTGTGCGGCCGTAATGGTCCTTGCTTTCTTTGCCAGGCACCAACCCGACCCACCCGTCACTCGCCGCCACCAACGCCTCGAGGCGCTTGCGCGCGACTACGGCGAAGGGTTCGTCGGAACGGCCCTGCTTGCCCAGCTCCGGCGTGTTCAAGCCGATCATGCGCACATTGCGGCCATCGCTCAGGCGCAGGGTGTCGCCATCCACCACCCGCTGCACCGCGACAGGTGTCAGGCCGCTTGGTGTCGGACAAAAAGCCTGCGCGCCAGACAGCCAAATCGCGGACACAAAAAAGGCGCCCGCGAGGGACGCCTTTTTCATCAGCATGGAAAAACCGCAGCGGCTTCCCAAGTTGATCGGCCTTAGGCCTTTTTCGCGCCGAAAGCACCGAAACGGTCGGCGAACTTCTGTACGCGACCACCGGTGTCCAGAGTCTTCTGCTTACCGGTGTAGAACGGGTGGCATTCGTTGCAAACGTCGATCGCCAGGGCTTTGCCGAAGGTCGAACGGGTTTCGAACTTGTTGCCGCAGCTGCAGGTAACAGCAACTGCCGGGTATTCTGGATGGATATCAGCTTTCATGGTGTTTTCCTCGGGCTAGCGTGCCGCCACCCAACACTATTGTTGAATACCGCACGTAATTAGGCCGCGGATTCTACCAGACAATCCCGTTCACGCAAGCTGTCGCTTCTACCGACCGTCTGCTAGGCTCCCGGCCCAAAGCACATTCCCCTGTGGGAGCGAGCTTGCTCGCGATAGCGTCGTGTCAGGCAACATAAATGCTGACTGACAGGGCCTCATCGCGAGCAAGCTCGCTCCCACAGGTTATGGGTCCAGCCTTTCATTTACTGCCCGCAAAGAGAATCCCCCGCGTGCCCGACGCCATTCTGCGCCTCGCCCTGCCTTCGCCGCTGCGCCGCCTGTTCGACTACCGCGCTCCGGCCGGTGTCCTGCGTGCCCAACTGCACCCTGGCATGCGCCTGCGGGTACCGTTCGGCCGGCGCGAGATGATCGGGATTCTGGTGGAAGTCACCGACACCAGCGAAGTGCCGGCCGAGAAACTCAAGCCGGCCCTGGCCCTGCTCGACGCTACGCCACCCCTGCCGCCCGCGCTGTTCAAGCTGTGCCTGTGGACCTCTCAGTACTATCAGCACAGCCTCGGCGACACCTTGAGCTGGGCATTGCCGGTGCTGCTGCGCCAGGGTGAGCTGGCAGAAGCGCGCCAGGAACGCTTCTGGTCTGCCGCGCCAGGCGCCAGTCTCGATGATCCGCGCATCGCCCGCGCCCCGCGCCAGCGTGAAGCCCTGGCCACGCTGGCCCAGCATCCCCACGGCGTCGCCCATCAGTTGTTGAGCAAACTGATGCTGAGCAAGGACAGCCTGGACTTGCTGCTGGCCAAGGAGCTGGTGCAGGTCGAGATCCGTCGCCACGCCCCCGGCGCACGCCACGAACACTGGCTGGCGCAACCGGAACTGCCACTGAACCCGGAGCAGCGCGCCGCCTATGAGGCCATTCGCGCCGGTTTCGACAGTTACCACGCGTTCCTGCTGGCCGGCGTCACCGGCAGCGGCAAGACCGAAGTCTATCTGCAGTTGATCCGTGAAACCCTGGAGGCCGGCAAGCAGGCACTGGTGCTGATCCCGGAAATCAACCTCGGCCCGCAGACCCTGGCGCGCTTCGAACAGCGCTTCAATGCCCGCATCGCGCTGATCCATTCGGCGGTCAATGACCGCGAACGCCTCGATGCCTGGCTAGCCGCCCGTGACGGTGAGGCCGACATCATTATCGGCACCCGTTCGGCCCTGTTCACGCCGATGAAGAACCCCGGCCTGATCATCATCGACGAAGAGCACGACGGTTCCTATAAACAGCAGGAAGGCTTGCGCTACCACGCCCGTGACTTGGCGCTGGTGCGGGCGAGACAGGAAAACATCCCGATCGTCCTCGGCTCCGCCACGCCCTCGCTGGAAAGCCTGCACAACGCCTACACCGGCCGCTACGGGCTGCTGCGCCTGAATGAGCGCGCCGGCGGGGCCAAACAGCCACGTTTCCTGCGCCTGGACGTAAAAAGCCGCCCGCTGGACAGCGGCATTTCCGGGCCGATGCAGCAGGCCATCGGCCAGACCCTGGCCGCCGGGCAGCAGGTACTGGTGTTCCTCAACCGCCGCGGCTTCGCCCCGACCCTGCTGTGTCACGATTGCGGCTGGATGTCCGAGTGCCAACGCTGCGATGCGCGAATGACCGTGCATCAGCGTTACGGCGAGCTGCGCTGCCACCACTGCGGCTACGTCGAACGCGTGCCGCGCCAGTGCCCGAAATGCAACAAGGTCGATCTGCGCCCCGTCGGCGCCGGCACCGAGCGGGCCGAGGAGCGCCTGGCGATTCTGTTCCCGGACTATCCGGTGCTGCGGGTCGACCGCGACAGCACATCACGCAAGGACGCGATGAACCAGCTGTTCGCGACTATTCAGAAAGGCCAGCCGTGCATCCTGATCGGCACGCAAATGCTTGCCAAAGGCCACCACTTCCCACGGGTGACGCTGGTGTCGATCCTCGACGCCGACGGCGGCCTGTTCTCCGGCGACTTCCGCGCCAGCGAACGCATGGCGCAGTTGATCGTCCAGGTCGCCGGCCGCGCAGGCCGCGCCGAAGAGCCGGGCAAGGTGATTATCCAGACGCACCTGGCCGACCACCCGCTGCTGGTGCAACTGACCGAGCAAGGCTATTTCGCTTTCGCCGAACAGGCCCTGAGCGAACGCCGCGCGGCTGGTTTGCCGCCGTTTGCGCATTTGGCGTTGTTGCGGGCCGAAGCGCATAAACCGGGCCAGGCCGAAGGTTTTCTCGATGAGGCGTGCAGCGAGGCCGAGCGCTTGTTGGCTGAACAGGGTTTGACCGGGATCGAACTGTTGGGGCCGGTGCCGGCGCCAATGGAGCGACGGGCGGGGCGTTATCGTGCGCAGTTGTTGTTGCAGGCTACGGCCCGGGCGCCGTTGCATCGGTTGTTGGCCAGTTGGCTGTTGGTGCTGGAGCAGATGCCGAGTGGGCGGGCGGTGCGCTGGTCGCTGGATGTTGATCCTGTGGATTTGTATTGATTTCAAACCCGTAATCGCGAGCAAGCTCGCTCCCACAATGGTATTTCAATGGGCATACAATTTGTATCCACCACAAAACCTGTGGGAGCGAGCTTGCTCGCGATTGCGGTCGAATTGTCACCACACATCCACAACCTGCCTGCTAAGGTTGGCAAGCCCGTCTTCGCAACGGATAATGCCCAGTTTTTCCACCAGCGCATGATGCGCCGCCGCGCCTGCGGTCGAAAGAGAAGACCATGAAAGACACCATTCGCCAGCTGATCCAACAAGCCATCACCCAACTCGTCAACGAAGGTGTGTTGCCTGAAGGCCTGTCGCCGGCGATCCAGGTGGAAAACTCCCGCGACAAGAAGAACGGCGACTTCGCCAGCAACATCGCCATGATGCTGGCCAAGCCGGCCGGCATGAAGCCCCGCGATCTGGCGGAAAAAATCATCGCCGCGCTGCCGGCTGACGAAAACGTTTCCAAGACCGAAATCGCAGGTCCCGGCTTCCTGAACTTCTTCCAGAACACCGACGCCCTGGCGACCCGCCTGGACGCCGCCCTGGCCGATGACCACATCGGCGTGCGCAAGGCCGGCCCGGTACAGCGCACCGTGGTCGACCTGTCGGCACCGAACCTGGCCAAGGAGATGCACGTCGGCCACCTGCGCTCGACCATCATCGGCGACGGCGTGGCCCGCGTTCTCGAATTCCTCGGCGATACCGTGATCCGTCAGAACCACGTCGGCGACTGGGGCACCCAGTTCGGCATGCTGATGGCTTACCTGCAGGAAAACCCGATCACCAGCGACGAGCTGTCGGATCTGGAAAATTTCTACCGCGCCGCCAAGCAGCGCTTCGACGAATCCGAAGAGTTCGCCGACCGCGCCCGTGGCCTGGTGGTCAAGCTGCAGGCCGGCGATGCCGACTGCCTGGCCCTGTGGACCAAGTTCAAGGACATCTCCCTGTCCCACTGCCAGAAGATCTACGAACTGCTCAACGTCAAACTGACCATGGCCGACGTGATGGGCGAAAGCGCCTACAACGACGACCTGATCAACGTGGTCAACGATTTGAAAGCCGCTGGCATGCTGGTCGAGAGCAATGGCGCCCAGTGCGTGTTCCTCGACGAATTCAAGAACGCCGACGGCGACCCGCTGCCGGTGATCATCGTCAAGGCTGACGGCGGTTACCTCTACGCCACCACCGACCTGGCGGCCGTGCGCTACCGCAGTGGCAAGCTCAAGGCCGATCGCGCGCTGTACTTCGTCGACCAGCGTCAGGCCCTGCACTTCCAGCAAGTGTTTGCCGTGGCGCGCAAGGCCGGTTTCGTGACCCATCCGATGGAAATGGAACACATGGGCTTCGGCACCATGAACGGCGCTGACGGCCGTCCGTTCAAGACCCGTGATGGCGGCACCGTGAAGCTGATCGACCTGCTGACCGAAGCCCAGGAACGTGCCTACACCCTGGTCAAGGACAAGAACCCGGAGCTGGCCGAGGCCGAGTTGCGCAACATCGCCAAGGTGGTGGGCATCGGCGCAGTGAAATACGCCGACCTGTCCAAGCACCGCACCAGCGACTACAGCTTCAACTTCGACCTGATGCTCAACTTCGAAGGCAACACCGCACCCTACCTGCTGTACGCCTACACCCGCGTAGCCGGCGTGTTCCGCAAACTCGGCAAGGACTTCAGCGAAGTCGACGGCCAGATTGTCCTCGAAGCGACGCACGAACTCGAACTGGCAGCGAAGCTCGCGCAGTTTGGCGAGATCCTGAACAACGTGTCCGAAAAAGGCACCCCGCACATCCTCTGCACCTACCTGTACGACGTCGCCGGCCTGTTCTCCAGCTTCTACGAGAACTGCCCGATCCTCGCCGCCGACACCCCGGCACAAATGCAGAGCCGCCTGCGCCTCGCCGCGTTGACCGGTCGCACTCTCAAGCAAGGCCTGGAACTCTTGGGCCTGGAAACTCTGGAGCGTATGTAAGTTGGCTGCCAAGAAAAAACCTGCACCCAAGCGTGGCGCCAGCCGTTACCAAGCTCCTGCAAAGCAACCGATCCCGGGCTGGCTGTGGATGGCCATCGGCCTGACGGTCGGCGCGTTCATCGTGTTCCTGATGAAGCTGGAACCGGGCAAGGGCAGCGACACAGTCAAGCGTGAAAAGGTCGAGCAACAGCAACAGCAGAAAGCCAGCAAGATCGCCGAGGCCAACAAGACCCCGCCGAGCCCGACGCAACCGGTGAAGCCGAAGTACGACTTCTACACCTTGCTGCCGGAATCGGAAGTCATCGTGCCGCCGGATGCCGTGCCGGAAAAAACCCTGCCGACGCCGCAAGTGCCGGCCATCCCGACAACGCCGGTCACCCCGGCCGAAGCGGCGAAGATCGACACGGCTCGCGCCCAGGCTGCATTGGCCGGGATCACGCCGCCGCCAGCGCCGCCGGTCAAGGCTGCGCCGGTGACGAAGTTTTTCCTGCAGGCTGGCTCGTTCCGCAAGGAGACCGATGCGGACAAGGTTCGGGCGCAGATCATTCTGCTGGGCCAGGCTGTGGCGGTTGAGTCCGGGACGGTGAAGGACGAAACCTGGTATCGGGTGCTGGTCGGACCGTTCAGCAACCGCGAACAACTGACGACCGCCCAGAAACAACTGGCCGGCGCCGGCTTCAGCAATCTGTTGTTACAACAACGCCAGAGCCGCTGATTACCTGCCCGCCCGGAAGTCACCGCCCCCTGTAGGAGCTGCCGCAGGCTGCGATCTTTTGATCCTGAAAAAACAAAATCAAAAGATCGCAGCCTGCGGCAGCTCCTACGCGCCTCGCACCACTCGTCCCCTCTCCCGTCCTACAGTTGAAATCCACTCCAGCACCCCCATATGAATGGGCATAAGGCATTTTCGCCCCGCTGCGTGGAGACTCTTCCCTTGACCACCATCGTTTCAGTTCGCCGCCACGGCAAAGTCGTCATGGGCGGCGACGGCCAGGTTTCCCTTGGTAATACCGTGATGAAAGGCAACGCGAAAAAAGTTCGCCGCCTGTACCACGGCCAGGTCATTGCCGGTTTTGCCGGTGCCACCGCCGACGCCTTTACCCTCTTCGAACGTTTCGAAGGCCAGCTTGAAAAACACCAGGGCCACCTGGTGCGCGCCGCCGTCGAACTCGCCAAAGAATGGCGCACCGACCGCTCCCTGAGCCGCCTTGAAGCCATGCTCGCGGTCGCCAACAAAGACGCCTCCCTGATTATTACCGGCAACGGTGACGTGGTCGAACCCGAAGACGGCCTGATCGCCATGGGTTCCGGTGGCGCCTACGCCCAGGCCGCGGCCAGCGCGCTGCTGAAAAAGACCGACCTGTCAGCCCGGGAAATCGTCGAAACCGCCCTCGGCATCGCCGGCGACATCTGTGTATTCACCAACCACACCCAGACCATTGAGGAGCAGGACTGCGCCGAGTAAGCCCGTGCAGCCACCGCACCACGGCTCATTCTTGCTTGAGGTCCACTGAATATTATGTCCATGACTCCCCGTGAAATCGTCCACGAACTCAACCGCCACATCATCGGCCAGGACGATGCCAAGCGCGCCGTCGCCATTGCCCTGCGCAACCGCTGGCGTCGCATGCAGCTGCCTGAAGAGCTGCGCGTTGAAGTCACACCAAAGAACATCCTGATGATCGGCCCGACCGGCGTCGGTAAAACCGAGATCGCCCGTCGCCTGGCGAAACTGGCCAATGCGCCGTTCATCAAGGTCGAAGCGACCAAGTTCACCGAAGTCGGCTATGTCGGCCGCGACGTCGAATCGATCATTCGTGACCTGGCCGATGCCGCGATCAAGCTGCTGCGCGAGCAGGAAATCGTCAAGGTTCGCCACCGCGCCGAAGACGCCGCCGAAGAGCGCATCCTCGACGCCCTGCTGCCACCGGCGCGCATGGGCTTCAGCAACGACGACGCCCCGACTGCCGATTCCAACACCCGCCAGCTGTTCCGCAAGCGCCTGCGCGAAGGTCAGCTGGACGACAAGGAGATCGAAATCGAAGTCGCCGAGATGGCCGGCGTCGACATCTCCGCGCCACCGGGCATGGAAGAAATGACCAACCAGCTGCAAAGCCTGTTTGCCAACATGGGCAAGGGCAAGAAAAAAGCCCGCAAGCTCAAGGTCAAAGAAGCGCTGAAGATGGTGCGCGACGAAGAAGCCAGCCGCCTGGTCAACGATGAAGAGTTGAAGGCCAAGGCCCTGGAAGCCGTCGAGCAGCACGGCATCGTGTTCATCGACGAAATCGACAAGGTCGCCAAGCGTGGTAACTCCGGTGGCGTCGATGTGTCCCGCGAAGGCGTGCAGCGCGACTTGCTGCCGCTGATCGAAGGCTGCACCGTCAACACCAAGCTGGGCATGGTCAAGACCGACCACATCCTGTTCATTGCATCCGGCGCGTTCCACCTGAGCAAGCCAAGCGATCTGGTGCCCGAATTGCAAGGCCGTCTGCCGATCCGTGTCGAACTCAAGGCCCTGAGCCCGGAAGACTTCGAACGCATCCTCAGCGAACCGCACGCCTCGCTCACCGAGCAATACTGCGCGCTGCTGAAAACCGAGGGCCTGGGCATCGAGTTCCAGCCGAGCGGCATCAAGCGCATCGCGGAGATCGCCTGGCAGGTCAACGAAAAAACCGAAAACATCGGTGCCCGTCGCCTGCACACCCTGCTCGAGCGCCTGCTCGAAGAGGTGTCGTTCAGCGCCGGCGACCTGGCCAGCACCCATGACGGCAAGGTGATCCAGATCGACGCCGACTACGTCAACAGCCACCTGGGCGAATTGGCGCAGAACGAAGACCTGTCCCGTTATATCCTGTAAACCATACTTACAGCGATGACGGACCCTGTGGGAGCGGGCTTGCTCGCGAAAGCGGTCTGACAATCAACATCACTGTTGAATGTTAAGGCCCCTTCGCGAGCAAGCCCGCTCCCACATTTGAATCGGGGTCCCACACACAAACGGACATCCACTCATGACCCAACTCCCCACCGACATCAAG
Source organism: Pseudomonas sp. GM33 (assembly GCF_000282295.1). NCBI lineage: Bacteria > Pseudomonadati > Pseudomonadota > Gammaproteobacteria > Pseudomonadales > Pseudomonadaceae > Pseudomonas > Pseudomonas sp. GM33. The sequence continues at coordinate 51,869 of NZ_AKJO01000092.1, read as the reverse complement.
CTGCACAAAGCCTCGAAAACCCTGTCGCTGAAATACGCGTCCGGCGAGGAATACACCCTGCCCGCCGAGTTCCTGCGCGTGCACTCTCCTTCCGCCGAGGTCCAGGGCCACGGCAAACCCATCCTGCAATTTGGCAAGATCAACGTAGGCCTGACCAAGATAGAACCGGCCGGTCAATACGCACTGAAACTGACCTTCGATGACGGTCACGACAGCGGCCTGTTCACCTGGGAATACCTCTACGAACTGGCGCGACGTTATGACGCACTGTGGGAAGATTATCTGGCCGAACTCAAAGCGGCCGGAAAAACCCGCGACCCGAACGAATCCGTCGTCAAGCTGATGCTCTAATTCGAGCCTCTTGCTCTTTAGAGGGCATTTTCTAATTTCATCTGTTTGAATGCTCCGCTCCAGGGCCGTCGATTGGCCTGCTTGCGAAAAAAATTAAACTCGGGTAACCAATGGAACTGGCAAGTTCCCTGCAGTGCTCACTGCGAACAAAAGCAGCGATGCAGTATTAACGGTCACCCGAGCAGCAGTACCTGGAATTGGTTGTGTGACTGCACATCAGGCCCCGGGTACTCGTCTCAGGACATTGGAGCGTCGTAGATGAGTAACAAGAATAACGATGACTTGAAGCAGCAAGCCTCCGAAAACACCTTGGGGCTGAATCCTGTCGTTGGATTGCGTGGAAAAGATCTACTGGCTTCTGCTCGCATGGTGCTCAGGCAGGCCATCAAACAACCGATTCACAGCGCCAAGCATGTCGCCCATTTCGGCCTTGAACTCAAGAATGTACTGCTAGGCAAATCCGAGCTTCTTCCGAATGGCGATGACCGTCGCTTCGCCGATCCGGCCTGGAGCCAGAACCCGCTCTACAAACGTTATTTGCAAACCTACCTGGCGTGGCGCAAGGAACTCCACGACTGGATCGATGACAGCAACCTGCCGGCCAAGGATGTCAGCCGCGGGCACTTCGTGATCAACCTCATGACCGAGGCCTTGGCTCCGACCAACACGGCGGCCAACCCGGCGGCGGTCAAGCGTTTCTTCGAGACCGGCGGTAAAAGCCTGCTCGACGGCCTCTCGCATCTGGCCAAGGACCTGGTACACAACGGTGGCATGCCGAGCCAGGTCAACATGGGGGCATTCGAGGTCGGCAAGACCCTGGCCGTGACCGAAGGTGCAGTGGTATTTCGCAACGACGTGCTGGAGCTGATCCAGTACAAGCCCACCACCGAGCAGGTGCACGAGCGCCCCTTGCTGGTGGTGCCACCGCAAATCAACAAATTCTACGTTTTCGACCTCAGCCCGGAGAAAAGCCTGGCGCGGTTCTGCCTGCGCAGCAACGTGCAGACCTTCATCGTCAGCTGGCGCAACCCGACCAAGGAGCAGCGTGAGTGGGGCCTGTCGACTTACATCGAGGCGCTCAAGGAAGCGGTCGACGTGGTGACCGCGATCACCGGCAGCAAGGACGTGAACATGCTCGGCGCCTGCTCCGGCGGCATCACCTGCACCGCGCTGCTGGGCCATTACGCAGCGATTGGCGAGAACAAGGTCAACGCCCTCACCCTGCTGGTCAGCGTGCTCGACACCACCCTGGACAGCGATGTGGCGCTGTTCGTCGATGAACAAACCCTCGAAAGCGCCAAGCGCCATTCCTATCAGGCTGGCGTACTGGAAGGCCGCGACATGGCGAAGGTCTTTGCCTGGATGCGCCCCAACGACCTGATCTGGAACTACTGGGTCAACAACTACCTGCTGGGCAACGAACCACCGGTGTTCGACATCCTGTTCTGGAACAACGACACCACTCGGTTACCGGCTGCGTTCCACGGCGACCTGATTGAAATGTTCAAAAGCAATCCATTGATTCGTCCGAATGCACTGGAAGTGTGCGGCACACCGATCGACCTGAAGCAGGTCACTGCCGATATCTTTTCCCTGGCCGGGACCAGCGACCACATCACCCCGTGGCGCTCCTGCTACAAGTCGGCGCAACTGTTCGGCGGCAATGTTGAATTCGTGCTGTCCAGCAGCGGGCATATCCAGAGCATTCTGAACCCGCCGGGCAATCCGAAATCGCGCTACATGACCAGCACTGAAATGCCCGCCAATGCCGATGACTGGCAGGAAGAGTCGACCAAGCACGCCGATTCGTGGTGGCTGCATTGGCAGGCCTGGCAGGCACAGCGCTCGGGCAACCTGAAAAAAGCTCCGCTGAAACTGGGCAACAAGGCGTACCCGGCGGGCGAAGCCGCACCGGGCACTTATGTGCATGAGCGGTAACTGACACACCTCGACTTCCCTGTGGGAGCGAGCTTGCTCGCGATGACGGTGGCAGGTTTGGCATATGCGCTGACTGACACTCCGCTATCGCGAGCAAGCTCGCTCCCACAGGGGGCGGGGATGAACTGGAAAAAGCGACCCACAGGGCCTGAAGCATGCCGCAACCCTTCATATTCCGTACCGTCGACCTGGATGGCCAGACGCTCCGCACGGCGGTACGCCCCGGCAAGCCTCACTTGACGCCCCTGCTGATTTTCAACGGTATCGGCGCCAACCTGGAGCTGGTGTTCCCGTTCATTGCGGCGCTGGACCCGGACCTGGAAGTCATCGCCTTCGACGTCCCCGGTGTCGGCGGTTCGTCGACGCCAAACCGGCCGTATCGTTTTCCGGGGTTGGCCAAGCTCACGGCGAGGATGCTCGACTATCTCGACTACGGGCAGGTCAACGTCATCGGCGTGTCCTGGGGTGGCGCCCTGGCCCAGCAGTTCGCCTATGACTATCCGGAGCGTTGCAAGAAACTCGTGCTGGCCGCCACGGCGGCGGGTGCGGTGATGGTGCCGGGCAAGCCAAAAGTGTTGTGGATGATGGCCAGCCCGCGACGCTACATACAGCCGTCCCACGTGATCCGCATTGCGCCGATGATCTACGGTGGTGCGTTTCGTCGCGACCCGACGCTGGCCGCCAGCCATGCGGCCAAGGTGCGCTCGGCGGGCAAGCTCGGTTACTACTGGCAGCTATTCGCCGGCCTCGGCTGGACCAGCATCCACTGGTTGCACAAGATCCGTCAGCCAACCCTGGTGCTGGCCGGCGACGATGACCCGTTGATCCCGTTGGTCAACATGCGCTTGCTGGCCTGGCGGATTCCCAACGCCCAGTTGCACATCATCGATGACGGTCATCTGTTCCTGATTACCCGGGCCGAAGCGGTAGCCCCGATCATCATGAAATTCCTCGAGGAGGAGCGCCAGCGCGCGGTGATGCATCCGCGTCCGGCGCCACTGGGCAGTTAAAGCGCTGCCTCAGCGGTCGGCAGGACGCCACGCCGCGCAACAACCCGTTACAGCGTCTATGGTGTTCTGGTTCAGTGTGTTTGTTTTTGGCCTGAAGACGAAGGAGTGTTGAATCATGCGCGAGAAACCAGCGAGGGAGTCCTTAGCGACTCCCGCCGCGTTCATCAATGCACAGAGTGCGATTACCGGCCTGCGCGGCCGGGATCTGCTGTCGACCCTGCGCAGTGTGGCCGCCCATGGCTTGCGCAACCCACTGCACAGCGCCCGACATGCCCTCAAACTCGGCGGTCAACTTGGCCGCGTGCTGCTGGGTGAGACCCTGCACCCGACCAACCCGCAGGACGCTCGCTTCGCCGACCCGGCGTGGAGCCTCAACCCGTTTTATCGCCGTAGCCTGCAGGCCTATCTGAGCTGGCAGAAGCAGGTCAAAAGCTGGATCGACGAGAGCAACATGAGCCCGGACGACCGCGCCCGCGCCCACTTCGCCTTCACCTTGCTCAACGACGCCGTATCACCCTCAAACACCCTGCTCAACCCACTGGCGGTCAAGGAGCTGTTCAATTCCGGCGGTAACAGCCTGGTGCGAGGCATCAGCCATCTGGTGGACGATCTGCTGCATAACGACGGCCTGCCCCGGCAAGTCACCAAGCAAGCGTTCGAGGTCGGCAGGACGGTCGCCACCACCACCGGAGCCGTGGTGTTCCGCAACGAGCTGCTGGAGTTGATCCAGTACAAGCCAATGAGCGAAAAGCAGTATTCCAAGCCCCTGTTGGTGGTGCCGCCGCAAATCAACAAGTACTACATTTTCGACCTGAGCCCGCACAACAGTTTCGTCCAGTACGCCCTGAAAAACGGCCTGCAAGCCTTCATGATCAGCTGGCGCAACCCGGATGTGCGTCACCGCGAATGGGGGCTCTCGACCTACGTCGAAGCCGTGGAAGAAGCGATGAATGTCTGCCGGGCGATCACCGGCGCACGCGAGGTCAACCTGATGGGCGCCTGCGCCGGCGGGCTGACCATTGCCGCGCTGCAAGGTCATTTGCAGGCCAAACGGCAGCTGCGCAGGGTGTCCAGCGCGACGTATCTGGTGAGCCTGCTCGACAGTCAGCTGGACAGCCCCGCTACGCTGTTCGCCGACGAGCAGACGCTGGAGGCTGCCAAGCGCCGCTCCTATCAGAAAGGTGTGCTGGACGGCCGTGACATGGCCAAGGTCTTCGCCTGGATGCGCCCCAACGACTTGATCTGGAGTTACTTCGTCAACAACTACCTGTTGGGCAAGGAGCCACCGGCGTTCGATATCCTCTACTGGAACAACGACAACACGCGCCTGCCGGCCGCCCTGCATGGCGACCTGCTGGACTTCTTCAAGCACAACCCGCTGACCCACCCGGGCGGACTGGAAGTGTGTGGCACGCCGATCGATTTGCAGAAGGTCACCGTCGACAGCTTCAGCGTCGCCGGCATCAACGATCACATCACGCCGTGGGATGCGGTGTATCGCTCGACGCTGTTGCTCGGTGGCGAACGGCGCTTCGTGCTGTCCAACAGCGGCCATGTGCAGAGCATCCTCAACCCGCCGAGCAACCCGAAAGCCAACTACATCGAGAACGGCAAACTGAGCAGTGATCCCCGTGCCTGGTACTACGACGCCAAGCATGTCGACGGCAGTTGGTGGACCCAATGGCTGAGCTGGATTCAGGAACGCTCCGGCGCGCAGAAGGAAACCCACATGGCGCTCGGCAACCAGAACTACCCACCGATGGAGGCAGCACCCGGTACTTACGTGCGCGTGCGCTGACGTTCAACGCGCCACGGCCGCTGCCGGCCGTGGCAAGACCCGATCATTAAGAAGACTGGATGAAAACCCGCGACCGGATCCTCGAATGTGCCCTGCAGTTGTTCAATCAGAAGGGCGAACCGAATGTCTCCACCATGGAAGTTGCCAATGAAATGGGCATCAGCCCGGGCAACCTCTACTACCACTTTCACGGCAAAGAACCGCTGATACTCGGGCTGTTCGAGCGCTTTCAATGTGAACTGCAACCGCTGCTCGACCCACCGTCCGACGTCGAATTGGGCCCCGAAGATTACTGGTTGTTCCTGCATTTGATCGTCGAGCGCCTGTCCCACTACCGGTTTCTGTTCCAGGACCTGTCGAACCTCGCCGGACGCCTGCCGAAACTGGCCAAGGGTATTCGCAACCTGCTCAATGCACTCAAGCGCACACTGGCGTCGTTGCTCGCACGATTGAAGGCTCAAGGGCAATTGGTCAGCGACACCCAGGCGTTAGGGCAACTGGTGGAACAGATCACCATGACCCTGCTGTTTTCACTGGATTACCAGCGGATTCTCGATCGCGAAGGCGAGGTGCGGCTGGTGGTTTACCAGATCATGATGCTGGTGGCGCCGCATCTGTTGCCACCGATCAAAGTGGCGACGGAGCAAATGGCGATGCAGTACCTGGAAGCACACGAGTAAGCCTGACACCCGCCAACCCTGTGGGAGCGAGCTTGCTCGCGATGGCGTCTGTTCAGCCAACATGGATGTCGACTGATACACCGCTATCGCGAGCAAGCTCGCTCCCACAGTGGGCTTGTGTCACTCAGAAATCCGCGCACAAACAAAAACGCCCGACCTTGGCAGGCCGGGCGTTTTTTTGAGCCCTGAAAATCAGGACTGACTGGTTGGCGTCGATGGCGCTGGCGCGGCAGTCGGGGTGACAGCAGGGGTCGGTGCGGTCGCAGAGTTCGAGGCACTGACCGGAGCGGCTGCCGGGGTTGCCGGGGTTGCCGGCTTGGCAGCTGCTACTGCTGGTTTTGGCGCGGCGGCTTTTGGAGCTGCCGGCTTCTTCACTGCAGGTTTTTTCGCAGCAGCAGGTTTGGCTGCCGGCTTGGCTGCGGGTTTTGCTGCAGCTGTTTTAGCCGCAGGCTTGGCCGCTGCTGGCTTGGCCGCCGGTTTGGCGACAGCTTTCGCCGCAGCCGGTTTGGCCGCTGGCTTGGCCGCTGCAGTTTTAGCGGCAGGCTTGGCAGCAGGTTTAGCCGCTGCTTTTGCCAGTGGCTTGGCAGCCGTTTTCGCGGCTGGCTTTGCGGCGGCAGTCTTGGCAGCAGTCTTGGCTGCCGCGGTTTTCGCCGCAACAGGCGCAACCTTGGCACCGGTCAGTTTTTCGATTTGCTTGGTCAGGGTCTCGACCTTGCTGTGCAGTGCCTTGACTTCGTTGCGGCTCGGTACGCCCAGACGCGAGATGGCACTGTTCAGACGCTTGTCGAAAGCACCTTCGAGCTCATCCCACTTGCCCAGTGCACGATCTTTCACGCCGCTGATGCGCGATTTGGCCGAAGAAGCGGAGTCCTTGGCGGCGTCGACTGTCTTGCCAACAGCGCTCTTGGTGAGCTTCTCGGCTTTCTCGCCGTCCTTAACCAATGCATCGAAGAGCTTGCTGCCGTCAGTGTCGATCTTCGAGTACACGCCTAAACCAGCCAGCCAGATTTTTCGGGAGTAATCTTCAACCTTCCCGATCCACGAGCTGCCTTCTTTTTCGGTTTTCTTTTTAACAGCCATCCCGTTCTCCTTAAGATTTACGCGCGACACGTTCGAGCAATGCCGTCAGCTCATCGAGCTTAGCAGAGAGTGTCTCAACGTCATGTTTAGACGGAATGCCGATACGATTCAAGGCACTTGCGACACGCGTGTCGAACGCCTTCTCGACCTTGTCGAGTTGAACTTCGACACGGCCTTTGAAAGTGCTGACTTCACTCTTGACGTCATCGATCTCGGCATTGGCCGCTTCGAGCTTCTCAGCGACTACTTTTTTGCCTTTCTTTTCAACAACCTGACCAGCCTTGATCAGCTCTTGAAAGTATTCGCTGCCCTCTTGGCCGACCTTGGCGTAGGCGCCCAGGCCTGCCAGCCAGATCTTGCGGGCATAGGATTTGACGTCGCCCAGCGTGCTGGTCGATGCGTCGATTTTTTTCTTCAAAATAACTTTGGCCATGGTGCACCTCACGCGCAGAAGGTTTGAGGAACTGCCCGCAAAATTCGGGCGCAGGCACAAAGTAATGATAAAAATTAGAAACAGCACCCTAGCTTGCTGTTTCCGAAATAACTTTTCGCGGTCTTGGCTACACGCCCTCTGTCATTCAGCGGTTCGCGAATTGGAGAGCTCGATTACCACGTTCCTGGCACTGCGAAATGCACAGCCGACTTGCCATGCCTGGAATTCAAAGGGAGAAGCAACTTTGCACAAAAACAGCGAACCCGTGAGGCGATGGCCTCACGGGTTCGCGGGCAAATCATTTCTAAAACAGCACACCAGGTTCATTTCGCCCCCAGAGTGCAGCCATCAAACAGGGCACGATGCTGGAAAACAGCCCCACGCCACTGTTAAAAGCACTCATCTGAAGGGATCAAGCGAGGGCACTGTCGAGGACTTTGTTGATTTCCGATACGATCACTCCCTTGAGCACCCGCTGGAAAAAATTAAGGTCAACATAGACCTTGATATCATTTTCCGATACGAACGCTTGCCCAGTGATGCCGGTAATCCCGTGCCGAACAGAGACTTCATTGTCAGTCCAGCGGTAATCGCAACCGTACTGCGTTGCCAACTCCGAAAGCAGGACCCTGGCTTTCTCCATCGCGGCGTCGAGACCGAGCTTATGGGGGCGCGTGATACTTATTTCCTTGGCCATTTTTGACTTCCTTTTCTGTGGGGTGAATCTCCATACCCTCAAGGTTACCCCACTTAAAAAGTCACTCAAATCCCTGCATGAATGGCGCACCAGTTCAGGTAAATGACAAGAAGGCTCTGGCATAAGGCGTCCAGTCCATCGGTTAAACTTTCGCCCACCTCGAAGCGAAATCCCTCACATCTCCCGCCACCAAACCTTATGGAAAATGAGGAAAAATCCGACTCACGCCAACGCTTTATCCAGCGCCTTTTCGATTTCCGCTTTGATCATGCCGCTCATGGCCGACATCATCAGGCCCAACTCCACGTCGACGCGGATCGAATCCTCGGTGACATGCACCGCACCCTTCACACCCGAACGCTTGAGGTTCAGGGTGTCGCCGGACCACTGCGGCTCCAGGCCATACTGATCGGAAAGTTTCTGCGCCAGCTTGTCGGCCTTCTCGCGAGCCGCTTCCTTGCCCAGGCCGTGGGCACGTTCAACACTAATACGGGCCATTGAATGACTCCTGCTTTATGGATGCTTTCCCGGGGCATCTTGACCTCTGCTGCGTCAAAACGTCCCGATGGTTGCCCATCTTACCTTCAGCCTTGCCAAGACAAAGCATGCCTTGGGGATTAGAATGTCGCGCATTCTCTTTTGGTGACAGCGATATGACTGATCAGCGCAAAGGCAGCGATGCCGAACCCACCACTCACTTCGGCTTCAAAAACGTTCCGGAAAGCCAGAAAGCGGAAAAAGTCGCTGAGGTTTTCCACTCGGTAGCCGCCAAGTACGACCTGATGAACGACCTTCTGTCGGGCGGCATGCACCGTCTGTGGAAGCGTTTCGCGATCGAGCTGTCGGGCGTTCGTGCCGGCAATCGCGTGCTCGACATCGCCGGTGGCACCGGCGACCTGACCAGGAAGTTCTCGCACCTGGTAGGCCCGACCGGTCAGGTCGTACTGGCCGACATCAACGAGTCCATGCTCAAGGTCGGCCGTGACCGCCTGCTGGACCTGGGTGTGGCCGGCAACGTCGAATTCGTCCAGGCCGATGCGGAAAAACTGCCGTTCCCGGACAACCATTTCGACTGCGTGACCATCGCCTTCGGCCTGCGCAACGTGACCCACAAGGAAGACGCCCTGCGCTCGATGCTGCGCGTGCTCAAACCGGGTGGCCGTTTGCTGGTGCTGGAGTTCTCCAAGCCGACCAACGCGCTGATGTCCAAGGCCTATGACGCCTACTCGTTCGCCTTCATGCCATTGATGGGCAAGCTGATCACCAACGACTCGGAAAGCTATCGCTACCTGGCCGAATCGATCCGCATGCACCCGAACCAGGAAACCCTGAAGTCGATGATGGTCGAGGCCGGTTTCGACCGCGTGACCTATCACAACATGACCGCAGGCATCGTTGCCCTGCACCGCGGCATCAAGCCCTGATGCTGCTCGCCGGCCTGCTCGCCAGCGTTGAACTCGGCCTGAACCGGGTGCTGCGCCTCGACAGCACGGCGCTGCCGCGGCTGGCGCATTTGACTGGCAAAGTGATTGCCGTCGATTGCCGCAGCCCGGCGCTGCACCTGTTCATCCTGCCCAGCGACGAAGGCCTGATGCTCGCCTCCCAGTGGGAAACCGGCGCCGACTGCACCTTGCGTGCACCGGCTTCAAGCCTGTTGAAACTGGCCATGAGCAAGGACAAGACCTCGATCCTGCACAGCCCTGAAGTCGAACTCGACGGCGACAGCGGCGTGCTGCTGGAGCTGGCGGCGATCCTCCAGGACCTGGAGCTGGACTGGGAGTACGAGCTCTCGCGCTGGCTCGGCCCGGTCGCCACACAACTGGTCGGCGGCCACCTGCGCAGTCGCGCCCGCTGGTACCAGCAAGGCTTTGCCAGCCTGGGCCAGAACCTGGGCGAATACCTGGCCGAAGAATCGCGCACCCTTGTCGGTCAGCGCGAAGCCGAAGCCCGATTCAGTGAACTGGACCAGATCAAGCTCGATCTGGAACGTCTCGAGGCGCGTTTCGAGCGCCTTTCCCGATCCCTCGACCCAAGCGATAACGCATGAAGCTGCTTGCCGTCCGCCGTTTGTTGCGCATCCAGCGCGTCGTGATCCGCTACCGCCTCGATGACCTGCTGTTCGCCCTGCCACTGCCGTGGTTTCTGCGGGCGCTGCGTTACGCGTTGCCGTGGCGCTGGTTCCCGCGCAAGACCCTGGACCTGAGCCGTGGCGCGCGACTGCGCCTGGCGTTGCAGGACCTGGGGCCGATCTTCATCAAGTTCGGGCAGATACTGTCCACTCGCCGCGACCTGCTGCCAGAAGACATCGCCGATGAGCTGATGAAACTGCAGGACCGCGTGCCGCCGTTCGACTCGCAGGTGTCGATCAAGCTGATCGAAGAACAGCTGGGCAAGAAAATCAGCGACGTGTTCAGCCGTTTCGATGTCGAACCGCTGGCCTCGGCTTCGGTGGCGCAGGTGCATGCCGCGCAACTGAAAACCGGCGAAGAAGTGGTGGTCAAGGTGATCCGCCCGGGTCTCAAACCGGTGATCGCCCAGGACCTGGCGTGGCTGTTCATCCTCGCCCGCGCCGCCGAAAAACTCTCGGCCGATGCGCGCCTGCTGCACCCGGTGGACGTGGTCAGCGATTATGAAAAAACCATTTACGACGAACTCGACCTGCTGCGCGAGGCGGCCAATGCCAGCCAGTTGAAGCGCAACTTCGATGGCTCGCCGCTGCTGTACGTGCCGCAAGTCTATTGGGACTGGTGCCGGCCGAAAGTACTGGTGATGGAGCGCATCTACGGCATTCAGGTCACCGATCTGGCGACCCTGGCCGACCAGCGCACCGACATGAAAATGCTCGCCGAGCGAGGCGTGGAGATTTTCTTCACCCAGGTGTTCCGCGACAGCTTCTTCCACGCCGACATGCACCCCGGCAACATCTTCGTCAGCACCGTGAATCCGTGGAGCCCGCAGTACATTGCGATCGACTGCGGCATCGTCGGCAGCCTGACCCCGGAAGACCAGGATTACCTGGCGCGTAACCTGTTCGCCTTCTTCAAGCGCGATTACCGGCGCGTGGCGCAGTTACACATCGATTCGGGCTGGGTGCCGGCGGAAACCAAACTCAACGAATTCGAAGCGGCGATCCGTACCGTGTGCGAGCCGATCTTCGAAAAACCGTTAAAAGATATTTCCTTCGGTCAGGTGCTGATGCGCCTGTTCCAGACCGCTCGGCGCTTCAACATGGAGGTTCAGCCGCAGTTGGTTCTGCTGCAAAAAACCTTGTTGAACATCGAAGGCCTGGGCCGTCAGCTGTACCCGGACCTCGACCTGTGGAACACCGCGCAGCCGTTCCTCGAGCGCTGGATGCGCGAACGGGTCAGCCCCAAAGCCCTGCTCGGCAACGTGCAGAGCCAGTTCGAACAGATCCCGCACCTGGCCAACATGGCCCGCGACCTGCTCGAACGCATGTCCCAGCCCCACGCCTACGACCCGCCGCCAGCGTGGCATCGACGCCGGGACGACTGGTTCCTGCGCCTGCTCGGTACGGCCCATCTGGCCGGTGGCGCCATCCTTGCCGCTGGCGGGCCATTGAATCAGTTGGACTATTGGCCAGCTGGCATCATGATGGCGGTCGGTTTGTATCTGGTCGTGCGCCGATAGCCAGTTGTGCTGCGCACTGGCACACTGTTTCAACGCCTGAGCTCGACTATTGAAGTGTCGAGCCCGCTGTCGGAGTCGAAGATGAAAAACTGGCTGGACGAGATCAAGTGGGACGCCGATGGCCTCGTGCCGGCGATTGCCCAGGATCACAAGACCGGGCGCGTCCTGATGATGGCCTGGATGAACCGCGAAGCACTGGAACTGACCGCTGCCGAGAACCGCGCCATTTACTGGTCGCGCTCCCGTGGCAAGCTGTGGCGCAAGGGCGAAGAGTCCGGCCACGTGCAAACCCTGCACGAGATGCGCCTGGACTGTGACGCCGACGTCATCATCCTGATGGTCGAGCAGATCGGCGACATCGCTTGCCATACCGGACGCCAGAGCTGCTTCTATCGCGTCTACGAGAACGGCGACTGGACAACGGTCGACCCGGTCCTGAAAGATCCGCATGCCATCTATTGCGCAGGGCACAAACATGAGTGACACGCTGACCCGTCTGGCCGAGGTACTGGAGGAGCGCAAGGGCGCTGCCGCCGACAGCTCGTATGTCGCCAGCCTGTACCACAAGGGCTTGAACAAGATTCTGGAAAAAGTCGGCGAAGAGTCGGTCGAGACCATCATTGCCGCCAAGGACGCCGCCGTCAGCGGCGACTGCAGCGATGTGATCTACGAAACCGCCGATTTGTGGTTCCACAGCATGGTCATGCTCGCCCAATTGGGGCAGCATCCACAGGCTGTACTCGATGAACTGGACCGTCGTTTCGGTCTCTCCGGACACGCCGAGAAAGCCTCGCGCCCGTCCGCCTGAATAACTATTAGAGAGGAGCAGCAGCATGGGCATTTTTGACTGGAAACACTGGATCGTCATCCTGGTTGTCGTGGTACTGGTATTCGGCACCAAGAAACTGAAAAACCTCGGCACTGACGTCGGCGAATCGATCAAGGGCTTCAAGAAAGCCATGAACGACGACGAAAAACCGGCCGACCCGAATGCGACCCCGGCCCAACCGGTTCCGCCGGTACAGACCCAGGCCTCTGTGAACCAGCCGCACACCATCGACGTGCAGGCGCAGAAAGTCGAAGAGCCGATCCGCAAAGACGTGTGAGCGCAGACTAATGTTTGGTATCAGCTTCTCTGAACTGCTGCTCGTCGGCCTCGTTGCCCTGCTGGTGCTGGGCCCCGAGCGCTTGCCGGGCGCTGCGCGCACCGCTGGCCTGTGGGTCGGGCGCCTGAAGCGCAGCTTCAACGCGATCAAACAGGAAGTTGAACGTGAAATCGGTGCCGACGAGATTCGTCGGCAACTGCACAACGAACACATCCTGTCGCTTGAGCAGGAGGCGCGGAAAATCTTCACGCCGACCCAGCAGGAGCCGACGCCGGTCGAGCATGTGGGGGCGCAGACGATTCAAGCGCCTGCCGCCACTGTCGACTCGACACCTGCTCCCGTTGTAGCGCCTGTCGAACCTGCGCCCGTTGTTGCAGCCGCTCCGGTTGAACCCGCTGCGCCTGTTGCGCCAGCCCCTCATGACCCAACACTGCCGCCGCGAGCCCCATGAGCGATCTCCCAGAAAACGACCAGCACATGCCGCTGGTTTCGCACCTCACCGAGTTGCGTACCCGACTGCTGCGCTGCGTAGCGGCGATTTTCATCATCTTCGCCGGCCTGTTTGCCTTTACCCAGCAGATCTACACCTTCGTCTCCACGCCGCTGCGTGCGTACCTGCCCGCCGGCGCGACGATGATTGCCACCGACGTGTCGTCGCCGTTCCTGACGCCGCTGAAGCTGACGATGATGGTCTCGCTGTTCCTGGCGATTCCGGTGATCCTGCACCAGATCTGGGGTTTCATCGCCCCCGGCCTGTACAAGCATGAAAAGCGTATTGCCGTGCCCTTGCTGGTCTCCAGCATCTTTCTGTTCTACGCCGGCATGGCCTTCGCCTACTTCCTGGTGTTCCCGCTGATCTTCAAGTTCTTCGCCGCCGCCACCCCGGCCGGCGTGGAAATGATGACCGACATCACCAGCTACCTCGATTTCGTCATGACGCTGTTCTTCGCCTTTGGCGTGGCGTTCGAAATTCCGGTGGCCGTGGTGCTGCTGGTGTGGATCGGCGTGGTCGACGTCAAATACCTGAAGAAGATCCGCCCGTACGTGATCATCGGCTGCTTCGTGGTCGGTATGATCCTGACGCCGCCGGACATCTTCTCGCAGACCCTGCTGGCCGTGCCGATGTGGCTGTTGTTTGAAATCGGCATCCTGTTCGGCAGCCTGATCAGCAAGCGTGGCGACCATCCGGAAAACCAACCGGCTGACGATCACAACGACCAGCCGCCAGCGACCCAAGCGTGAATCTGCTGCTCCTTGAGGAGGCCGATTTCATTGCGGCCGACCGGGCGATCCTGCGTGATCGCCGGCTGACCCACATGCAGGAAGTCCACCGCTGCGAAGTGGGTGACAGCATGCGCGTCGGGCGGATCGGCGGCTTGATGGGCTCGGCTGAAGTGCTGCGCCTGAACGCCGACGAAGCGGAATTGCGCGTCACCCTGGACCAGCCGCCACCAGCCAAGCTGCCATTGACCCTGGTATTGGCCCTGCCACGCCCCAAGATGCTGCGCAGGGTGTTCCAGACTGTGGCGGCCATGGGTGTGCCACGTATCGTGCTGGTCAACAGCTATCGCGTCGAGAAGAGCTTCTGGCAGACCCCCTTCCTGGAGCCCGAAGCCATTCGCGAGCAATTGATCCTCGGCCTCGAACAGGCCCGGGACAGCGTGCTGCCGGAAGTCGTCATCGAGAAGCGCTTCAAGCCGTTCGTCGAGGACCGTTTGCCGGCGATCACCGATGGCACCCTCGGCCTGGTGGGGCATCCCGGCAATTACCCGCCCTGCCCTCGCGCACTCAGCGAACCGGTGACCCTGGCCATCGGCCCCGAGGGTGGCTGGATTCCCTATGAGATCGAACTGCTGGGCAAATCCGGCCTGCAACCGGTGCAACTGGGCGAGCGCATCCTGCGCGTCGAAACCGCCGTGACCGCGCTGCTGGCCCGCCTCTTCTAATCCCGGCACAACCCCCTGTGGGAGCGGGCTTGCTCGCGAAGGCGGTGTATCAGTCGGCATTGACGTGACTGACACTCCGCTTTCGCGAGCAAGCCCGCTCCCACAAGTCATCATCCGTCCGTACATCGGGTAGCGCCTACAGATTCAGGTTCCCCTGCCGATACAGCCCCCATAAAACCAAATTGCGGTCCGGGGAGATTCAGCATGTACCAATGGCTAGCCGAGAATCTGGGAAACGTCAGCGTCAAACGCAAACTGGGGATCGGTTTCGGTCTGGTGCTGTTACTGACCCTGCTGATCACCTTCACCGGCTGGAGCGGCCTGAGCGGCGTTACCAGCCGTGGCGATAAACTGGGGTTCATTGCCAGTCTCAACGACCTGACCAAGGACCTGCGCATTGCACGCCTGGATTACGAGATGCGTCGCGGTGAACAAGGCCCCGGCGCCGTCAACGATCTGCTGGGCAAGCTCGAAAGCGGTCTGCAGACCGCCCGCGGCCTGATCGAACAACCGGCTGACACGGCCATGGTCGATCAACAACTGGCCGCTGTCGCCGAATACCGTCGTGCCTTCAACGACATGACCCAAGCGGGTGCCCAGCGTGAAGATGCCCGCAGCAAACTCGGCGCCACCGCCGACAACGCCGTGGCCCGCGTCGCCGAAGTGGAAAAATCCATGCTGCAAGGTGACAGCGTTGCAGCATTCAATAGCGTGATCGACCTGAGCAAACTGATCCAGCAGGCGCGCTTCCAGGTTCGCGGCTACACCTACAGCGGCAAGAGCGAAGCCGAACAACCAGCCCTCGACGCGATCGACAACGCCCTGAAGAATCTCGAGAGCCTGCCGGCCAAACTGCCTGGAGAACACATCACCAACCTGCAACAGGCGACTGACTCACTGAAGGCCTACCGCGCCGCCGTCAGCCAGTTCCGCGACTCCCAGGTGGCCAGCGCCAAGGCCCTGGTACGCATGTCCGCCCAAGGCGACATCCTGTTGGACATGAGCCAGAAACTCACCGTCTCGCAAACCGTCGTGCGTGACAACGATGCCGCCCACGCCAAGAACATGCTGACCCTCGCCACCGTTCTGGCCATCGCCTTCGGCCTGCTGGCCGCCTGGGCGATCACCCGGCAGATCATCATTCCGTTGAACCAGACCCTGGCTGTCGCCGAGCGCGTTGCCAGCGGCGACCTGACCCACAACCTGACGTCCCAGCGTCGCGACGAACTCGGCCAGTTGCAGCGCGCCATGCAGAGCATGACCCAAGGCTTGCGCGAACTGATCGGCGGCATCAGCGATGGCGTCACACAGATCGCCAGCGCCGCTGAAGAGCTGTCCGCGGTCACCGAGCAGACCAGCGCCGGGGTCAACAGCCAGAAAGTCGAGACCGATCAGGTCGCCACCGCCATGAATGAAATGGCCGCCACCGTGCAGGAAGTGGCGCGCAACGCCGAAGAGGCCTCCGAAGCGGCCGTCGCCGCCGACCAGCAGGCCCGTGAGGGCGACAAAGTGGTGGCTGAAGCCATTGCCCAGATCGAGCGCCTGGCCGCGGAAGTCGGCCACTCCACCGAGGCCATGGGCGAGCTCAAGCGCGAAAGCGACAAGATCGGCAGCGTGCTCGACGTGATCAAGTCCGTGGCCCAGCAAACCAACCTGCTGGCGCTCAACGCCGCGATTGAAGCCGCCCGGGCCGGTGAAGCCGGACGTGGGTTTGCCGTGGTCGCAGACGAAGTCCGCAGCCTGGCCCAGCGCACCCAGAAATCCACCGAAGAGATCGAAGAGCTGATCGTCGGCCTGCAAAGCGGCACGCAGCAAGTGGCGACCATCATGGACAACAGCCGCACCCTGACCGACAGCAGTGTCGAACTGACCCGCCGCGCCGGTGGCTCACTGGAAAGCATCACCCGCACCGTCTCAGCGATTCAGGCGATGAACCAGCAGATCGCCGCTGCCGCCGAACAGCAAAGCGCCGTGGCCGAAGAGATCAACCGCAGCGTGCTGAATGTGCGGGATGTGTCGGATCAGACCTCGGCAGCCAGTGAAGAGACCGCAGCCTCCAGCGTTGAGCTGGCACGACTGGGGACGCATCTGCAGATGCTGGTGGGCAAGTTCAGGGTTTGAGGTGATCTGCGTACCTCGGTTCACTCAGGACCGAGGTGATACCTTCGCGGGCAAGCCCGCTCCCACACTGGAATGCGGCCCCCTGTGGGAGCGGGCTTGCCCGCGAAAGCGATCGACCAGACACTGCTGTTACAACGTCGGGTGCAAGCTCAAGAACCAACTTCAAACCATAAAAAAACCCGCTTTCGCGGGTTTTTTTATCATGCCAACTGAGGCTGTTCGCTCATCGGCTTGAGCGGCAGCAACGGAGCATGGGGGTCGGCCTTCACCGACTTGCGCCAGGCGCCCAGCCACTCTGGGTGACCTTCGTTCCAGACCTGCTCGTGCAAGCGAGCCAATGCCACCGGGTCGCTCAACAGTTGCACACGCTCGTTGTTGGTCAGGCCTTCAGGACCCACCTTCATCGCGTGCCGCACCCGCTCGATCCGCAACCACTCGATCGGCTCAGCCTGATTGTGCCGCGAGGTCGCCAGCGAGCACGCCAGGGCGTTCTGCTGTGGATCGACCACCGAACGGACAAAGCCGTCGTTCAGCGCGTGCCAGCGGTTCTCATGGGTGTACTGGTCGGTGGCCAGCAAGGCCTGCGGCGGATTGTATTCCTCAGGGATCAGGAACAGGCTCTCGTCACGGGACTTCAGGCCCAGGCCGACGCGGCTGGAGATCACCGACACCGGGATCGACAGCATCAACGAACCGACGATCGGCACCAGCCACCACAGGAAGCTCGGGTTCAGCCAGATCACCAGCATGGCCCAGAAGAAGCCCAGCAGGGTTTGCGGACCATGGCGCTTGATCGCTTCGCTCCACGGCGTGGAGTCGTCGTCACGCTGCGGCGAGTTCCAGGTCGCGGCCCAGCCAAGGAACGCGGCGAGGACGAAACGGGTGTGGAAGATCATCCGCACCGGCGCCAGCAGCATGGAGAACAGCATCTCCAGCAGCATCGACAGGGTCACCTTGAACTTGCCACCAAACTCTTTCGCACCCTTGGCCCAGATCAGGATGATGCTCAGCAGCTTCGGCAGGAACAGCAGCACGATGGTGGTCGAGAACAGCGCAATCGCCTTGTCCGGGTGCCATTGTGGCCACAGCGGATAGAGTTGGCGCGGCTCGAGGAAGTACTGCGGCTCCATCAGCGTGTTGACCGCCAGCAGCGCGGTCGACAGCACCAGGAAGAAGAACCACAACGGCGCCGACAGGTAGGACATCACGCCGGTCAGGAACACCGCGCGATGCACCGGGTGCATGCCTTTTACCAGGAACAGGCGGAAGTTCATCAGGTTGCCGTGGCACCAGCGACGGTCACGCTTGAGTTCGTCCAGCAGGTTCGGCGGCAGTTCTTCATAGCTGCCCGGCAAGTCGTAGGCAATCCACACGCCCCAACCGGCACGGCGCATCAGCGCGGCTTCAACGAAGTCGTGGGACAGGATCGAGCCGGAGAACGCGCCTTTACCGGGCAACGGCGCCAGGGCGCAGTGATCGATAAACGGCTTCATGCGGATGATCGCGTTGTGACCCCAGTAGTGCGACTCGCCCAGTTGCCAGAAGTGCAGGCCGGCGGTGAACAGCGGGCCATACACGCGGGTGGCGAACTGCTGCATGCGTGCATACAGGGTGTCCATGCCCGACGCCCGTGGCGCGGTCTGGATGATCCCGGCATCCGGCGTGGCTTCCATCAGGCGCACCAGACTGGTCAGGCACTCACCGCTCATCACCGAGTCGGCGTCGAGTACGACCATGTACTTGTAGTCACCGCCCCAACGACGGCAGAAGTCGTCGAGGTTGCCGCTCTTGCGTTTTACGCGACGACGGCGGCGGCGATAGAAGATCTTGCCGAAGCCACCGGCTTCGCGGCAGACGTCCAGCCAGGCCTGTTGCTCGGCCACACAGATATCGGCGTCGTTACTGTCGCTGAGGACGAAGAAATCGAAGCGGTCCAGGTCACCCGTGGCCGCAACCGACTCGAAGGTCGCCCGCAGACCGGCGAATACCCGAGGCACGTCTTCGTTGCAGATCGGCATCACCAGTGCGGTGCGCGCATCCTTTGGAATCGGCTCGTTACCGGCACTTTTACCGGAGATACGGTATTTATCGTGGCCGGTCAGCAATTCGAGGAAGCCCATCAGCGCGGTCCAGAAACCGGCCGATACCCAGCAGAACAGAATCCCGAACAGGATCAGGATGCTGGTCTGCAAGGCGTACGGCAGCACTTGCGTGGCGGTTTGCAGCAGCGGTTGGTGCAGCACTTCGTTGAGGTCGACGAACGACCAGCCCTGGTACGGCATGATGCCTTTCATGTACCAGCCGGCGACGATGGTCTGACCGAGCATCAGCAGCAACAGAATGTAGCGACGGATCGAACCGACGGTCCGCCAGCGCGCAGCCGGCAGCACACGCTCGTCCTTCGGCGGCTTCGGCGGGTTGGTACGACCGGTCATCCGCCGCCAGCCACGCACCAGAATATTGGTGCGCCACGGCTCCGGCACGACCTTGGTCCGCCGGATCGGCGGGGTCGCCTTGAGGCAGACCCGGCCGTTGGCGTCGAGCACCAGCATTTCCGCGTCCTGCAGCTCTTCGGCAGTGCTCAGGGTCAGGCGTTTGCCGACCGAAGCCTGGGCGGCTTCGGTCGGGGCGTCGAACGTCGAAGACGACAGGCGTTCGTGCAATTCGCTGAAAGACTGGCAGCCCGCGAGTTCCGCGCGCTGCTCGTCGGTCATCGGCAGATGCGCCAGATACTCGGAAAGAGTTTCTGGCCGTACTTGAGAGTTACTCATCGGCAGGCAACTGATAGCTCCAGGTCTCGGTCAGGACTTCTTCAGTCGGCGCCGATTCCGGTGTGGCTGGGGCCGCGTCGGCAGCAACAGGCTGCTTGGCGTCTTTATTGGCCTTGTCCTTGGCATCTGCAACAGGCTTCGCTTCAGCCTGCTTGGCCTCCGCTTGCTTGGCTTCCTTGTCGGCTTTCTCTTGTTGCTTGGCGGCAACCTTGTCGGCCTTGGCAACCGACGAGTTGGACGACGGAATGGAGGTCTTGGCCAGGTCCGCCGGCACGATGTTCTGCACCAGCGCTGCACGCATCTCGGTGGCCTTGCCCGGGTCCTTGATCTTCATCCGCAGGGTCAGGCGCCAGCCCTTGGTTTCAGGGTTGTAGCGCACGCTGTTTTCCACCAGCTCGGCGTTGTCGCCGACGCTGACCTGGCTGCGAACCTCGGCATCGACCGGCAATGCCGCCAGGGACGGGCCTTCGAAGTCTACCAGGTAGGCAACGCTGCCATCGGGCTGACGAATCAGGTTGGATTGCTTGACGTCACCGGTCGAACGCAGGGTCTGCTTGACCCAGGCGCTGTCCGGCGCGTGAATCGCCGCTTCGTCCATGGTCCAGTGCATACGATAAGCGACATCGAGCGGCTGGCCAGGTTCCGGCAATTTTTCCGGGTTCCAGAAGGCCACGATGTTGTCGTTGGTTTCGTCGGCGGTCGGAATCTCGACCAGGTCGACGGTACCCTTGCCCCAGTCACCCTTCGGCTCGATCCAGGCGCTTGGACGTTTGTCGTAGCGGTCGTCGAGGTCTTCGTAGTGACTGAAGTCGCGGCCACGTTGCAACAGACCGAAGCCACGCGGGTTTTCCACGCTGAAGTTGCTCACGGCAAGGTGTTTCGGGTTGTTCAGCGGACGCCAGATCCACTCGCCGTTGCCGGCATGGATCGCCAGGCCGCTGGAATCATGCAATTCACGACGATAGTTCAGCACTTTCGACGGCTGGTTGGCGCCGAACAGGTACATGCTGGTCAACGGGGCAATACCCAGTTTGCCGACCTTGTCGCGCAGGAACATCTGCGCCTTGACGTCGACGATGGTGTCGCTGCCCGGACGCAGGGTCAGGCGATAGGCGCCGGTCGCACGCGGAGAGTCCAGCAGGGCGAAGATCACCAGGTGCTTGTCGCCCGGCTTGGGCTGTTGAATCCAGAACTCGCGAAAACGCGGGAATTCTTCACCGGACGGCAAGGCGGTATCGATGGCCATGCCGCGAGCGGACAAGCCATAGACGTGACCCTTACCGACGACGCGGAAGTAGCTCGCGCCAAGCATGGTCATGATTTCGTCTTGCTTGTCGGCCTTGTTGATCGGGTACAGCACACGGAAACCGGCATAACCCAGCTGTTCGGTGGCCTTCGGATCGAACTGCATGTCGCCGAAGTCGAAACGACTCGGGTCGTATTTGATCTCTTCGACGGTGTTCGCGGTGATTTCGTTGATTTTCACCGGCGTATCGAAATGCATGCCCTGGTGATAGAAGGACAGCTTGAATGGCGTCTTCTGATCGGCCCATTCGGCTTTTTCCGTCAGAAAACGAATTTTCTGATAGTCCGCGAACTTCATGTCACGGAACTCGTTCGGCAGGTTACTGCGCGGCGCTTCGTATTTCTGCGCGGCCAGCTCTTTTGCCTTGGCCGATACATCGTCCAGACTGAATGCCCAAAGCTGGCCGGCGCTGAGCAGGCAGAGCAGTGCAGAGCCCGCTACCAGGGCGCTGCGTAACCGTTTGGCAGACAATTTTGGTGCGTTACAGGGACTAACAATCACGAGCAACCCTCGCCGAAAACAGATCAAAAAACCAACGGCCAGTTAAAGGGTCTGCACGGTGTACGGTATGAAAAAACCGCCCTTGCAAACCACTCTTGCCAAGTTGGCGAGCATTGTTCCGACTCCGCTGGGGCGAAATGATTCCCCAATCGGATCCAGACAAGTCTCTACCTAAGTCAAAATGGACCAACGAACGCTGATCCCCGTAGCGCGCGATTATCTAGTAGGCCGCGTTACAACGCATCAGGGGTAACAAAGTATTTATCGCGATAAAGCCCTGTTTTCAGTCGAAATGAGCTTAAAAACTTGTTTCAAGCGCTTTCAGGTCTGTAACAGGAAGGTTACCGGGCCATCATTGACCAGGTGCACCTGCATATCCGCGCCGAATCTACCTGATGCCACAGTGCCATGCACCTGTTTCGCTTTGCTTAATAGATAGTCGAACAATTCCTCTCCCAACGCCGGAGGGGCCGCAGTCGAGAAACCCGGACGCAGCCCGCTTCTGGTATCGGCAGCCAGGGTGAACTGAGAGACCAGCAGCAGCCCGCCGCCCACATCCGCCAAGGACAGGTTCATCTTGCCCTCAGCGTCACTGAACACCCGATAGTTAAGCAGCTTATTAAGAAGTTTGTCGGCGCTGGCCCGCGTATCGTCTGGCTCAATGGCCACCAGGACCAGCAATCCCTGATCGACGGCACCCACGACTTCGCCGGCAACCTCGACTCGTGCGCCACGCACCCGTTGCAGCAGGCCCTTCATGCCTCGTCAGGCGCCAGGTCGAGCAGACGCCGGGCCATCTGATCGGCAGCACGGACCAGCGCGTCGGTGATGCCCGGTTCGGAAGCGGCATGACCGGCATCGCGGATGACCTGCAGTTCGCTGTTCGGCCAGGCTTGATGCAATTCCCAGGCGTTATCCAGCGGGCAGATCACGTCATAGCGGCCATGGATGATCACGCCAGGCAAATGGGCGATCTTGCCCATGTCGCGGATCAACTGGTTCGGTTCCAGGAACGCATGGTTGCTGAAGTAGTGGCATTCGATGCGGGCAATCGACAATGCACGCTGTGGCTCGGAGAAGCGATCGACCACCAGCGGGTTCGGACGCAGGGTCGCAGTACGGCCCTCCCAGGTGGACCAGGCCTTGGCCGCGTGCATCTGGGCAATCTGGTCGTTGCCGACCAGACGCTTGTGGAACGCGGTGAGCAAATCGCCGCGCTCGTCCAGCGGGATCGGCGCGATGTAGTCCTGCCAGTAATCGGGGAACAGACGGCTGGCGCCGGCCTGGTAGAACCATTCGATTTCCTGCGGGCGGCACAGAAAAATCCCGCGCAGGATCAGACCGTGTACGCGCTCAGGATGGGTTTGCGCATAGGCCAGCGCCAGGGTCGAACCCCAGGAGCCGCCAAACAGCACCCATTTGTCGATGCCCAGGTGCTGGCGAATCCGCTCCAGGTCGGCGACCAAATCCCAGGTGGTGTTGTTTTCCAGGCTGGCGTGGGGGGTGGAGCGACCACAGCCGCGCTGGTCGAAGGTAACAATGCGGTACAGATTGGGATCGAAGAAGCAACGACTCTGGGCATCACATCCGGCACCAGGGCCGCCGTGGATGAACACCACCGGCAAACCTTCCGGTGAACCGCTTTCGTCGACATACAGCTTGTGGGTCTCGTCGACGGCCAGATCGTGCCGGGCGTAGGGTTTGATCTGCGGGTACAAAGTCTGCATTGCGCACTCCGTAAGGGGTCGAGGTCATCCCTGGGGGGACTTCTATTATTCTGCCGTCCGGCATCATAAACCCGAATTACGTCAATGAGCATGCCCGTGCGGAGTCAGAGTTTTGCCGCCAGGTATCCGAACAGGGCCTGGTACAGCTCATCGACCTCGGCCACCTGCCCGCGGGCCCGCAAACAGCCATGAACCAGGCCCTCGCCGACATACAGCGTGGCAGCCCCGCCCGCAGCGTTCAGTCGCTCGGCATACCGCACGCCGTCATCACGCAACGGGTCGAACTGCGCCACGGCGATCCAGGCCGGTGGCAATCCCCTGAAATCCGTGGCGAGCAATGGCATGGCGTAGGCACTCGGCTGGCGGGTGCCCCGCAGGTAAAGGGCGTGATAGCAATCGACGTCACTGCTGCTGAGTAACGGGGCGTCGACGCACTCACTGCGCGATGGCAGCCGGTGATCGCCGCCCAACCCCGGATAGATCAGAACCTGCGCGCACGGTAACGGCTCGCCGGCATCGCGCAGTGCCAGGCACAACGCTGCTGCGAGATTGCCGCCGGCACTGTCACCGACCACCAGCATGCGCTCCGGATCGAGTTGAAACGGTCCGGTGCGCAGCGCTCGCCAGACCTTCAGGCAATCATCGAACGCAGCGGGAAACGGATGCTCCGGTGCCCGGCGATAATCGACGGCGATCACCAGCACACCGAGGGTCGATGCCAGTTCGGCGCAGATGAAATCGTGGGAATCCAGGTCCCCCACCACCCAGCCGCCGCCATGCAGATAAACGATGCACGACGCACCGCTGGCCGCTGGCTGATAGGAACGGACAGCAACGCCGGACAACTCGAAGTCGACCACATACAACCCGGCGGGACGTACTGGGGTAAACGCCCGGCACATCTCGCTGTAGGCCTGGCGCAATCCGGCGAGGCTGCTGTCGGTGCTGTTGAAACTGACGGTTTTCTCGACGAAGGCCGTCATCTCTTTGGAAAGCGGGTAAGAAGCCATGAGCCGGGTGCCCGTTCAGGGAAATGTGTGGGACCCACCCTGTGGGAGCGAGCCTGCTCGCGAAGAGGCCGGCACATCCAACATCAATGTTGACTGTCAGACCGCCTTCGCGAGCAGGCTCGCTCCCACAGGTCTTGCACAAATCAGACGGGGGTCAGTTCTTCAGGCTGGCCTGAACCGCCGCCACGCCGTCCTTGCCATCGAAACTGCTGACCCCCGCCAGCCAGCGCTGCAGGTCTTCGGGATGCTCGCGCAGCCATTTTCTGGCGACATCCTGAGCCGTTTGGCGCTCCATGATCGGTACCATCAGCTGACTTTCCTGAGCAGCGGTGAACGTCAGGTTCTCCAGCAACCGATTGACGTTCGGGCAGCGCTCGGCGTAATCCGGGGCGGTGACGGTGGATACGGTCGCCGCACCTTCGTTCGGCCCGTAGACGTCTTCGCTGCCGGTCAGGTAGGCGATCTTCATGTTGATGTTCATCGGGTGCGGGGTCCAGCCGACGAATACCACGAACTCCTTGCGATTCACCGCCCGCTGCACGGCCGCCAGCATCCCGGCCTCACCGGACTCGATCAGTTTGAAGTCCTTGAGGCCGAAGTGATTGGTCTCGATCATCGTCTTGATCGTGGTGTTGGCACCGCTGCCCGGCTCGATGCCGTAGATCTTGCCGCCGAGCTGGTCTTTGAACCTGGCGATGTCGGCGAAGGTTTTCAGGCCCGCCGCTGCCACATAGTCAGGGACCGCGAGGGTGGCCTGGGCATCGGCCAGGCTTGGCTTGTCCATGACCTTGACCTGATTGGCAGCGACGAAGGGTGCGATGTTCTTGTCCATCGCCGGTTTCCAGTAACCGAGGAAGATATCGAGGCGCTTGTCACGGATGCCGGCGAAAATAATTTGCTGCACGGCGCTGGTTTGCTTGCTTTCGTAGCCGAGTCCATTGAGCAGCACATCGGCCATGCCACTGGTGGCGATCACATCGGTCCAGTTGACCACGCCCATGCGCACGGTCTTGCAGGAGGGATCGTCAGCGGCCAGGACGCTGGTGCTCAGGAAAGCGGTGCCGCAGAGGATTGAGAGACAGCGGGCGAACAGTCTTTTCATCAGGATGATCTCGTGCGGCAGCGGATTGTTATCGGGCCGGTGTCTTTGTGCACCGTGGCCAGAACAATACGCAGCAGACGAGCGGTAAAAGCGACCTGTGGCGACCGTGTTTTGCACGGTGGCGACTGTTCCGACGCGCTTTCAAGATAAACACATACCTGTGGGAGCGAGCTTGCTCGCGATGGCGGTGGATCAGTCGACATAGATGTAACTGACAGACAGCTATCGCGAGCAAGCTCGCTCCCACAGGGTTATATACCAAGCATTATGCGTTGTAGTGCTTCTCACCCCAGGCCAGCAGCCCTTGCAGCAACTCCTTGAGCACCACCCGCGTAGGCTCCGCCAGATCCGCCCGATAACGGAACGGCTCGAACTCTTCCATATAGGTGCACTGCCCGAGTTCCAGTTGCACAGCGTGGATGTTCTCGCCCGGGTTGCCGTAATGACGGGTGATGTGGCCGCCCTTGAAGCGTCCGTTCAACACATGGGTGTAGTTGTCGTGACGCGCGCAGATCGCTTCCAGCTGACTGGCCAACTGTGGATCGCAACTGGCGCCATTGAAGGTGCCGAGGTTGAAGTCCGGCAGCTTGCCGTCGAACAGGTGCGGGATGATCGAGCGGATCGAGTGTGCATCGAACAGCAGCGCGTAGCCGAACTCGGCCTTCAGTCGTGCCAGCTCCTGCTGCAGGGTGCTGTGGTACGGCGTCCAGATCTTTTCCAGATAGGTCGCACGCTCTTCTTTCGAAGGCTCCAGACCTTCACGGAACAACGGCACGCCGTCGAACAGCGTGGCCGGATACAGGCCGGTGGTCGCGCCCACATACAGCGGCTTGTCGTCGGACGGACGGTTCAGGTCGATGACGAACCGCGAGTATTCGGCCGCCAGGGTACTGGCGCCCAGTTCAGCGGCGAAGTCATACAACTGCGGAATGTGCCAGTCGGTGTCCGGCAGGCTTTTCGCGTCGGGGATCAATCCAGCCTCGACCGCAGGCGTCAGACGTACGCCAGCGTGAGGCATGCTGATCAGCAGCGGTACGCGGCCCTGTTTGAAGTTAAGTACCTTATCCACAACGGCTCTCCTACAGATGTGTCTCGACGCCGTGGCGCACGACGCGTTTTTCCAGGTCGCCGCCCAGCCAGTACGACAGGTCGGCCGGACGATCGATTTGCCAGGCGACGAAATCCGCGACCTTGCCGGCTTCCAGCGAGCCGTGGGTATCGGCCATGCCCAGCGCGGTAGCGGCGTGAATCGTGGCACCCGCCAAGGCTTCTTCCGGGGTCATGCGGAAGCAGGTGCAGGCCATGTTCAGCATCAGGCGCAACGACAGTCCCGGTGAGGTGCCCGGGTTGAGGTCGCTGGCGATGGCGATTTTCACGCCGTGCTTGCGCAGGGCATCCATCGGCGGCAATTGGGTTTCGCGCAGGAAGTAAAAGGCCCCGGGCAACAACACCGCGACGGTACCGGACTCGGCCATGGCGATGGCGTCGTCTTCGGTCATGAACTCCAGGTGATCGGCGGACAACGCGTGGTAACGCGCCGCCAGGCTCGAGCCGTGCAGCGAGGACAATTGCTCGGCATGCAGCTTCACCGGCAAGCCCAGTTCCCGGGCGGTGATGAATACGCGCTCGACCTGCGCCGGCGAGAACGCCAGGTATTCACAGAATGCATCCACCGCGTCGACCAGCCCTTCGGCCGCCAGGGCCGGGAGCATGTCAGCGCAGATGTGATCGATGTAGTCGTCGGCGCGATCGGTGTATTCCGGCGGCAAGGCGTGAGCGGCCAGACAAGTGCTGCGCACGCTGACGGGCAATTCGGCACCGAGGCGACGGGCCACGCGCAGCATCTTGCGCTCGTTGGCCAGGTCCAGGCCGTAGCCGGACTTGATTTCGATGCTGGTGACGCCATCGCGCATCAGGCTTTTCAGGCGCTTGGCGGCACTGACGAACAGTTCGTCTTCACTGGCCGCGCGGGTGGCGCGCACGGTGCTGGCGATGCCACCACCGCTGGCGGCAATTTCCGCGTAGCTGACGCCTTGCAGGCGCTTTTCGAATTCACCGCTGCGATTACCGCCGAACACCGTGTGGGTGTGGCAGTCGATCAGTCCCGGGGTGACCCAGGCGCCTTCAAGATCGTTGACGGCCGGGTAATCCCCCGCCGGCAGTTCAGCGCGCGGGCCGATCCACTCAATGAGCGCGCCTGACGTCACGATGGCCGCATCCTCGATGATCGAGTAGACGCCTTGCGCCATGGTTGCGACGTGACAGTGTTGCCAGAGCGTTTTCATCCTTGGCCTCCGTTAGGTTATCGATGAGAAAAAGTCGGGTCCGGCGTCACCAGGGCAGCCTGGCCTGCCGCCGGTTTCACCCAGGTCAGGTAGGCCAGCACCAGCAGCACGATCCACACCACGCCGACTATCAAGGCGGCCTGGGTGTCCGGGAAGTAGCCCAACACGCCGAAGACGAACAGCATGAAGGCAATCGCCGCTATCGGTGCATAAGGCCAGAACGGTACCGGGAATTTCAATTGTGCGACCTGCTCGGCGCTCATGGAACGACGCATGGCCACCTGGGTAAACAGAATCATCAGCCAGACCCAAACCGTGGCAAAGGTCGCGATGGAGGCGATCAGCAGAAACACGTTTTCCGGAATCAGGTAGTTCAGCAACACGCCCAGCAACAGCGCGGCGCTCATCACCACAACGGTCATCCATGGCACGCCGTTGCTCGACAACCGCGCGAAGCCCTTGGGTGCGTGGCCCTGCTGAGCCAGGCCGTACATCATGCGGCCAGCACCGAAGATGTCACTGTTGATGGCCGAGATCGCCGCCGAGATCACCACGATATTGAGGATGGTCGCCGCCGAGCCGATGCCCAGATTGTCGAAAATCTGCACGAACGGGCTGCCCTGGCTGCCGATCTGCTGCCATGGAAAGATCGACATCAGCACCAGCATCGTCAGGACGTAGAACAACAGGATGCGCAACGGCACGGCATTGATCGCCCGGGGCAGCACATGCTGCGGGTCTTTGGCTTCACCGGCGGTCACACCGATGATTTCAATCCCGCCGAACGCGAACATCACCACCGCGAAAGAGGCGATCAGACCGCCCACGCCATTGGGCATGAAGCCGCCATGGCTCCAGAGATTGCTGATGTCGGTCGCCTGGGCGCCGGGCGCCGTGCTGATACCGAACAACATGATGCCGAAGCCACCCAGGATCATCGCGACAATGGCCCCGACCTTGAGCAGCGACAGCCAGAACTCCATTTCACCGAAGACCTTGACGTTGCACAGGTTCAGGCCGCCTACCACCGAGACGATGCCCAGCACCCAGATCCAGCGGGAAACCTCCGGGAACCAGAAGCCCATGTAGATACCGAATGCAGTGACGTCGGCCATGCCGACGATGACCATTTCGAATGCGTAGGTCCAACCGAGGATGAAGCCGGCCATCGGCCCGAGATAGGTGCTGGCGTACTGGCCGAAAGAGCCGGCCACCGGATTGTGCACCGCCATCTCACCGAGGGCGCGCATGACCATGAACACCGCCGCGCCACCAATCAGGTACGCGAGCAGCACCGCAGGCCCGGCCATTTGAATGGCCGAGGCAGAACCGTAAAACAGCCCGGTGCCGATTGCCGACCCCAGCGCCATGAAGCGAATATGTCGGGCAGAGAGCCCGCGTTTCAAACCTTTTTCTGGCTGTTGCATTTCTCGTCCCTAATTATTGTTATTCGACGCTAAATCGAATCGCGAGCAAGCTCGCTCCCACAGGAGTATGCATTCCAATGTGGGAGCGAGCTCGCTCGCGAGGGGCCATTACAGGCTAGGCAGCAACTTCGCCGAAACCAGCTCGTTCAGGCAACGCGAAGCCAACAGCTCGGTCGCGGCGTTGATGTCCGGCGCGAAGAAGCGGTCCTTTTCATAGAACGGCACTTCGTTGCGCAGGATGGCGCGGGCCTTTTCCAGCTTTGGCGAAGTCTTCAGGCCATTGCGCAGGTCCAGGCCCTGGACTGCCGCGAGCCATTCCACCGCGAGAATCCCACGGGTGTTTTCAGCCATTTCCCACAGACGCTTGCCAGCCGCCGGCGCCATCGACACGTGGTCTTCCTGGTTGGCGGAGGTCGGCAGGCTGTCTACCGAATGCGGATGGGACAGCGCCTTGTTTTCGCTGGCCAGTGCCGCGGCGGTCACCTGGGCGATCATGAAGCCGGAGTTCACGCCGCCGTTGGCCACCAGGAACGGCGGCAGTTGCGACATGTGCTTGTCCATCATCAGCGAGATGCGGCGCTCGCTCAGGGAGCCGATTTCGGCGATGGCCAGGGCCATGTTGTCGGCGGCCATGGCCACCGGCTCGGCGTGGAAGTTACCACCGGAGATCACGTCGCCTTCCGCAGCGAACACCAGCGGGTTGTCGGAGACGGCGTTGGCTTCGATCGCCAGCACTTCGGCGGCCTGACGGAACTGGGTCAGGCAGGCGCCCATGACTTGCGGCTGGCAACGCAGGGAGTACGGATCCTGGACCTTCTCGCAGTTCTCGTGGGAGTCGGAGACTTCACTGCGCTCGCCGAGCAGATCGCGATAAGCGGCGGCCGCGTCGATCTGGCCTTTCTGGCCGCGGGCCGCGTGGATGCGGGCGTCGAACGGCGAACGCGAGCCCAGTACCGCTTCCACGGTCAGGCCGCCCAGTGCCAGGGCACCAGCGAACAGGTCTTCACCTTCGAACAGGCCGCGCAGGGCAAAAGCGGTGGACACCTGGGTGCCGTTGAGCAGCGCCAGGCCTTCTTTCGCGGCCAGGGTCAGCGGGGTCAGGCCGGCGACTTTCAGCGCTTCGGTGGCTTCCATCCACTCACCCTTGTAGCGCGCCTTGCCTTCGCCCAGCAGCACCAGCGACATGTGGGCCAGAGGCGCGAGGTCACCGGAAGCACCGACCGAACCTTTCAGTGGAATGTGCGGGTACACCTCGGCGTTGATCAGGGCGATCAGCGCGTCGATCACCACGCGGCGGATGCCGGAAAAACCACGGCTCAGGCTGTTGACCTTGAGCACCATGATCAGACGCACCAGTTCGTCGCTGATCGGCTGGCCGACACCGGCGGCGTGGGACAGCACCAGCGAGCGCTGCAGGTTTTCCAGGTCTTCACTAGCGATACGGGTCGAGGCCAGCAGGCCGAAACCGGTGTTGATGCCGTAGGCGGTGCGGTTCTCGGCGAGGATCTGCTCCACGCAGGCCACGCTGGCTTCGATCTGCGCTGCAGCGCTGTGATCGAGGGTGATTTTGACCGGTTGCTGATAGACATCACGCAGTTGGGCAAGGCTCAGTTGGCCGGGAATCAAATTAAGCGCAGTCATGTTCATTCTCCTTTTGAGAGTTTGTTGTTAACTACCAGACGCTCCGGAAATATCCGTTGTCCGTCGCTTCCCCCTTCTTGAGGGGGCTGGCGCCTTGGCACGCTGGTCTTGTTTGGAAATCAGTTCAAGTTCGGTAAGGTTTTTTGCAGCAAAGCAGGGTCTTTCAGAACGCCGGCAGCAGCAGCAATGTCCGGCGCCAGCCAGCGATCCTGGTCATAGGCAGGAACGTACTCACGCAGCAGACGCCAAGCGGCATCGGTGCCCGCGCCGAAGCGTTGTTCTTTCAAGAATTCGAACGCCTGGGCCGCCAACAGGTACTCGATGGCGAGGATCTGCGTGCAGTTTTCCAGTGCACGATGCAGCTTCAGCGCAGCGTTGGTGCCCAGGCTCAGGTGGTCTTCCTGCAAGCCCGACGTCACGTAGTTATCCAGCACCGCCGGTTGCGCCAGCTGACGGTTTTCCGCACACAGGGAAGCGGCCACGTATTGCACGATCATCATCCCGGAGTTCACCCCCGGGTTGGCCACCAGGAACGCCGGCAAGCCGCTGACGTGCGGGTTGATCAAGCGGTCCAGGCGACGTTCGGCAATGGAGCCGATTTCCGCCATGGCAATCGCCAGCAGGTCCGCGGCCATGGCCACGGACTGGCCGTGGGGGTTGGCCTGGGATACCACGCGATAGTTGTCTGCAGTGCCCAGCACCAGCGGGTTGTCGGTGGCGCCGTTGAGTTCGGTTTCGATCTGTTTGGTTGCGTGTACCAGTTGATCGCGCGCAGCGCCGTGGACTTGCGGGATCGAGCGAATGCTCAGGGCGTCTTGCGTGCGAATGCCTTTGCTCTGGGCAATCACTTCGCTGCCGTCGAGCAAGGCGCGCAGGTTGATCCCGACCTGTTGCATGCCAGGGTGCGGCTTGAGCGCGATGATCTCGGCATCGAACGCGTCGATCTGCCCGCGCTGGGCTTCGAAGCTCATGGCGCCGATCACGTCGGCCCATTCCAGCAGGCGCGTAGCGTCGGCAATGGCCAGGCAGCTCAGCCCGGTCATGCACGGCGTGCCGTTGACCAGGCACAAACCGTCCTTGGCGCCAAGCTTGACCGGCTGCAGGCCTTCTTCGGCCAGCGCCTGTTGCGCGGCAACGATCTGCCCGCGATAGCTGACATTGCCCACGCCCAGCAGCGCGATGCCGATGTGGGCCATGTGGGTCAGGTAGCCCACGGACCCCTGCGACGGCACCTGCGGGGTGATGCCGCGGTTGAGCAGCGCCAGCAGCGCTTCGACGACCTGACGGTGCAGGCCGGATTTGCCGTGGCTGTAGTTGACGATGGCGGCACACATGATCGAACGGGTCTGCTCGTCGGCCAGTGGTGCACCCACGCCGCAGGCGTGGCTGAGCAAGGTATTGCGCGACAATTGGCTGAGTTGCTCGTCCTGCAGCGAGACGTTGCACAGCGCGCCCAGGCCGGTATTGATGCCGTAGGCACGTTCGCCGCTGGTGACGATGCGCTGGACGATGGCCTGGGCGTTTTCGATGCGCGCCCAGATCGACGCCGACAGCTCAAGCTGCGCGCCATGACGAGCGACGGCGACCACATCCTGCCAGATGACCTGCGCTTCGGTGATAACGATTTTTTCAGCCTGGGACATCTTCAACCTCGTGCTTACAACCTGAATATTGATGCAGCTTCACCGGCCTCATCGCGAGCAAGCTCGCTCCCACAATGGATCTCCGGTGTTCACAAAATCCCTGTGGGAGCGAGCTTGCTCGCGATGAGGCCAGCACAGCCGGCACAAACCTCTTAAACCACCGCCGCCCGACGCTGCACAAAGCGGTCGACATACTCATCCGCCGGCGAGTGCAGGATCTCTCTCGGCGTGCCGACCTGGATCAGGCGGCCGTCCTTGAGGATCGCGATGCGGTTGCCGATGCGCACGGCCTCGTCGAGGTCGTGGGTGATGAAGACGATGGTCTTGTGCAGGGTCTTTTGCAGTTCCAGCAACTGGTCCTGCATCTCCGCACGAATCAGCGGATCAAGGGCACTGAACGCTTCGTCCATCAGGATGATGTCGGTGTCCGCCGCCAAGGCGCGGGCCAGGCCCACACGCTGGCGCATGCCGCCAGAAAGCTGATGCGGGTATTTGTTTTCGTAACCCTTGAGGCCCACGGTGTTGATCCAGTGCAGCGCACGCTCGGCACACATGGCTTTGCTTTCGCCACGGATTTTCAGGCCGTAGGCGACGTTGTCCAGCACGCTCTTGTGCGGCAACAGGCCGAAGCTCTGGAACACCATGCTGATCTTGCGCCGGCGAAACTCGCGCAGGGCTTCCATGTCGTATTGCAGGATGTCCACGCCGTCCACCAGGATCGCGCCGCTGGTCGGATCGATCAGGCGGTTGAAGTGGCGTACCAGGGTCGACTTGCCGGAGCCCGACAGGCCCATGATCACGAAAATCTCGCCACTGCCAATGCTCAGCGACAGGTCGTTCACGCCGACCACGCAGCCGGTTTCGGCCAGCACTTGATCCTTGGTCTTGCCCTGGCCGACCATGGCCAGCGCATCCTTGGCACGGTTGCCGAAAATCTTGAAGACGTTTTTGACTTCGATCTTGCTCACGGTTGCGTTGTTCATTTGCTCACCTCATGCCGTGCACGACCGTACGCCTGTGTAATGCGGTCGATCACCACAGCCAGAATCACGATCGCCAGACCGGCTTCGAGGCCACGTCCGACGTTCAGGGTCTGAATCCCCACCAGCACGTCTTCACCCAGGCCACGGGCACCGATCATCGAGGCGATCACGACCATCGACAGGGCCATCATGGTGGTCTGGTTGATGCCCGCCATGATGCTCGGCAGGGCCAGCGGCAGTTGCACGCCGAACAGTTGCTGCCAGCGGTTGGCACCGAAGGCGTTGATCGCTTCCATCACTTCGCCGTCGACCTGGCGAATACCCAGATCGGTCAGACGGATCAGCGGTGGCGCAGCGTAGATCACGGTGGCGAAAATCGCCGGGACCTTGCCCAGGCCGAACAGCATCAGCACCGGGATCAGGTACACGAAGCTCGGCATGGTCTGCATGATGTCCAGCAACGGCATCAGCACCGAACGCAGGCGATTGCTGCGCGCCGAGAGAATGCCCAGCGGAATGCCGATCAACACCGAAATGATCGTCGCCACCATCATCAGCGCCAGGGTCTGCATCAGCTTGTCCCAGAGGCCGACCGCACCCACCAGGAACAGCAGGCCGACGATCACTGACGTGGTCACGACTTTACGGGTCGCGTGCCAGGCCACGCCCGCCACGATCGCCAGCATCAGCCACCAGGGCGCTGCACGCAGCAGGCTTTCAAGATTGACGATGGCCCACAGCAGCGTATCGGAGATGTGCCGGAACACGTCGCCATAGTTGGTGACCAGCGAATCGACCCAACCGTTGACCCAGTCGGCGATGGAAAAGGTAAAGCTTTCGGGAAACATAAGAGACTCTCAATCAAGGGGTTGCGATCAAGCGTCCGACTGCCGTTGCCGGCAGTCGGAAAAGCTCAACCTACAAGGCCGCGTCGATTTTCTTGGCTGCGTCTTCGCTCACCCACGCGTGCCAGACTTCAGGATGTTCCTTCAAGAAGATCTTGGCCAGTTTTGGCGACTCGATCCGCTCTTTGGTCATGCGTCCCAGGTTCTGGTTCAGCAGGTCGATCGGCACGTTGACCTTTTCCAGTACGGACACCAGTTCCGGCGCTTCGTCGTGGAAAGTCTTGGACAGGCCGACCTTGATGGTCACCGTCTTGTTCACGCCTGGTTTCTCTTCGAGTTTCACCACGTCGACCTGGCCCATCAGCGGGGTTGGCGACCAGTAGTAGAACAGGATCGGCTCGCCACGCTTGTAGCTCGACAGCACGGCGGCATCCAGCGCCGGGCCGGTGCCTGGACGGAAGTTGGTGTAGGTGCTTTCCAGGCCGTAGCTCTTCAGCATTTCGCTGTTGTCGAGTTCACAGGTCCAACCGGCCGGGCAGTTGTAGAAACGGCCCTTGGACGGCTCTTCGGCGTCCTTGAAGATCGCCGAGTATTTGCCCAGGTCAGCAATGTTCTTCAGATCCGGCGCCTTGGCTTCCAGCTTGCGCTTGGCGTCGCCTTCGATCACGTAGCGCGGCACGTACCACCCTTCGATCGCACCCACCACCGGCGCGCCGACACCGACGACCTTGCCGGCCTTCTCAGCCTTGTTCCAGACTTCGCTGCGGCCGACCCACTCTTCGGCAAACACTTGAATATCGTTGCTGCTCAGGGCGTTTTCCATGGTGATGGAGTTGCCCGGCAGGCTGTCGGTCTTGCAGTCGTAGCCTTTCTCCAACACGACTTGCATCACGTCGGTGAGGAGCATGGCGCTTTCCCAGTTCAAACCGGCGAATTTCACCGGCTTGCCCGACTCGCACCAACCTGCCGCCTGAGTGGCGCCAGCGCTGGCCAGCAGGCCCATGGAAAGCAATGTGGTCAGCAGGGTCTTGTTCGATTTCATTGTTGTGACGCTCCTAATCATGAATTGGCTTACGGCAGTCAAGAGGCATCCAGCCCTGTCCACGTCCAATCAGGCCTGCGCCGCAGCGCGACCGACATTCAGCTTTTGTTCGGTGACCGCGTCCTGCTCGACCGGCAGGATCAAACGATCAGGCACTGTGCCGTGCCATTTTTTCGCACACAGGTAATACAGGGCTGCGGGAATCACCAGACCGATGATCCAGGAAATATCCACGTCACCCAGGGCCGCCACCAGCGGACCGGTATAGAACTTGGTGGAGATGAACGGCAGCTGCACCAACACGCCGAACACATAGACGCTGATACCGAGAAGGTTCCAACGACCATAGCGACCTTTCGGATCGGCCAGCGCCGGCACGTCATAGCGCTCGCGAGTGATGCAGTAGTAGTCCACCAGGTTGATCGCACTCCATGGCGTGAAGAATGCCAGCAGGAACAGGATGAAGGACTTGAACGCACCGAGGAACGAGTGCTGGCCGAGCAACGCCATCAGGGTCGCAGCACCGACGATGACCAGCACGAAAACCAGACGCTGCAAGCGCGTGACTTTCAGGTCTCCACGGAAACCGCTGATGATGGTCGCGATGCACATGAAGCTGCCGTAGGAGTTCAGCGTGGAAATGGTGACCTTGCCGAACGCGATGCTGAAGTACAGCAGCGCGGCGGTGGCACCGGTCCCGCCCAGACCCACGATGTACGCCACTTCGTGGCCGGCGAATTGCCCGTTGGCCGAAGCGGCAGCGAACACACCAAGGACCATCGCCACCTGTGCACCAATGACCGAACCTGCGCCTGCGGCGAAAAAGGTTTTCACCGAGGAAATCTTGCTCGGCAGGTAGCGAGAATAGTCAGCCACATAAGGGCCGAAGGCGATCTGCCAAGACGCCGCGAGCGACACCGCGAGCAAGAAACTGCTCCAGCTGAAGTGGCGGATTTGCAACAGAGCGCCAACGTCAACCTGGCTCATCAGACGGCTGAACAGATAAACAAAGGCAATCACGCCAATGACGCTGGCCACACGGCCGATCCAATGGATCACCCGATAACCGAGCACCGTGACCAGCACGATGACACTGGCGAAAAGGAGGATACCGACGGTGTCGCTGACGCCAAACAACTGGCCCAGCGCCTGGCCGGATAACACGGTTCCCGTAGCGGTGAAGCCCAGGTACATCAAGCAGACCAGCACGATCGGGATGGCCGCGCCGTACACGCCGAACTGTACCCGGCTGGAAATCATCTGCGGCAGGCCAAGCTTGGGGCCTTGCGCCGCATGCAGCGCCATCACGCCGCCACCGAGCAATTGCCCGATCAGCAGGCCGATCAGCGACCAGAACACGTCACCGCCCAGCACCACGGCGAGCGCCCCGGTGACAATCGCGGTGATTTGCAGGTTGGCACCCATCCACAGGGTGAATTGGCTAAACAGACGACCGTGTCTTTCCGCTTCCGGGATGTAGTCGATCGAGCGTTTCTCGATCAACGGTTTGTTGCCTGCACGTTCGTCAGTGACAGCCATGGTTCAACCTCTGTGGATTGTTCTGATTATTCATTGAGTTGATGTGTGGCTGCTCTTCTGTGGGAGCGAGCTTGCTCGCGATAGCGGTTTGTCAGTCAACAAAGATGTTGAATGTGCCGGCCTCATCGCGAGCAAGCTCGCTCCCACATAAAGCAGTACAGCGTTACTTGCCGGTAATCATCGGCAGGTTCAGCCCTTGTTCCTTGGCGCAGTCGATGGCGATCTGGTAACCGGCATCGGCATGACGCATAACGCCAGTGGCCGGGTCGTTGTGCAGCACGCGAGCGATACGCTCGGCCGCTTCGTCAGTACCGTCGCAGACGATCACCATGCCCGAGTGCTGGGAGAAGCCCATGCCGACGCCGCCGCCGTGGTGCAGGGACACCCAGGTCGCGCCGCTCGCGGTGTTGAGCAGGGCGTTGAGCAGTGGCCAGTCGGACACGGCGTCGGAACCGTCTTGCATCGATTCGGTTTCGCGGTTCGGGCTCGACACCGAACCGGAGTCCAGGTGGTCACGACCGATCACGATCGGCGCGGACAGCTCACCGCTGCGCACCATTTCGTTGAACGCCAAGCCCAGCTTGGCGCGCAGGCCCAGGCCAACCCAGCAGATACGTGCCGGCAGGCCCTGGAAGCTGATGCGCTCGCGCGCCATGTCCAGCCAGTTGTGCAGGTGGGCGTCGTCCGGGATCAGCTCTTTGACTTTAGCGTCGGTCTTGTAGATGTCTTCTGCATTGCCCGACAGCGCAGCCCAACGGAACGGGCCGATACCGCGGCAGAACAGCGGACGGATGTAGGCCGGTACGAAGCCTGGGAAGTCGAATGCGTTTTCCACGCCTTCTTCCTGGGCCATCTGACGGATGTTGTTGCCGTAGTCGAAGGTCGGCACGCCCATTTTCTGGAAGTCCAGCATCGCCTTGACGTGCACGGCCATCGATTGCTTGGCGGCCTTGATCACAGCAGCAGGTTCAGTCTTGGCACGAGCGCGGTACTGGTCCCAGGTCCAGCCGGCCGGCAGGTAACCGTTGAGCGGGTCGTGGGCGCTGGTCTGGTCGGTGACCATGTCCGGGCGCACGCCGCGCTTGACCAGTTCCGGCAGGATTTCAGCCGCGTTACCCAGCAGCGCGATGGAGATCGCCTTGCCTTCTTTGGTGTACTTGTCGATACGCGCCAGCGCGTCGTCGAGGTCTTTGGCTTGCTCATCGACATAGCGGCTTTTCAGACGGAAATCGATGCTGACCTGCTGGCATTCGATGTTCAGCGAGCAGGCACCAGCCAG
The DNA here is from genome assembly GCF_000282295.1 of Pseudomonas sp. GM33. Taxonomy (NCBI): domain Bacteria; kingdom Pseudomonadati; phylum Pseudomonadota; class Gammaproteobacteria; order Pseudomonadales; family Pseudomonadaceae; genus Pseudomonas; species Pseudomonas sp. GM33. The sequence continues at coordinate 13,960 of NZ_AKJO01000092.1, read as the reverse complement.
TGTCGCAGCCAGAGGCTGGGCACCGCCCATGCCGCCGAGACCTGCGGTCAGGACCCACTTGCCCTTGAGGTTGTCGTTGTAGTGCTGGCGACCGGCTTCGACGAAGGTTTCGTAGGTGCCCTGGACGATGCCCTGGCTGCCGATGTAGATCCAGCTGCCGGCGGTCATCTGGCCGTACATCGCCAGGCCTTTGGCGTCCAGTTCGTTGAAGTGTTCCCAGCTCGCCCAGTGCGGCACCAGGTTGGAGTTGGCGATCAGCACGCGCGGAGCGTTGGCGTGGGTCTTGAACACGCCGACCGGCTTGCCGGATTGCACCAGCAGGGTCTCATCGTCGTTGAGGTTGGTCAGGCTTTCGACGATCTTGTCGTAGCATTCCCAGTTACGGGCAGCGCGACCGATACCACCGTAAACCACCAGTTCCTTAGGGTTCTCGGCGACTTCCGGGTCGAGGTTGTTCATCAGCATGCGCAGCGGCGCTTCGGTCAGCCAGCTCTTGGCGGTCAGCTTGTTACCGCGGGCAGCGCGGATTTCAACGTCACGAAATTTAGTCACGAAAAGAACTCCTCAGCAATCAATCCAAAACCAACCCAGGCAGTGGGCGAGCAAGCCAATGGGCATCAGTGCACACCGGCGAATCAGTGGACGATGGTTGAGTCCTCGTGACTCATACGCATACGTCTTTACTTGTACATACAAGCATATGCAATCAAGCGGCCAACTTGTTGGACAAGCATTCAAGAAAAATTCTGAAACGGCTGGAGAGCGCCTGGAATAAGGGCTCAGGCGAAGATGAAATATTTTCCGGGGATTTTTTGTGGCGAGGGACTTTGTTACTTGAGCGCGGTTTTGCGCCACGCTGGGGCGTTCGGTAACACCTGATACCCAAATGAGCGCATTCCAGAAACACCCTACAACATCATCAGAAACATCTGACTCCACCTCCATCAATCCTCGCCGACTTCACGAGCAAGCCCCCTGATGTCACTTCTGCGAGGAACCCGTAATGAAACACTGGAAAGTCCAAACCCACCTGCTCCTGCTTGCCGGCATTCTCCTGAGCAGCCTGACCGGCATCGGCGCACTCGGCCTGTACGGCATGCGCGCTACGGTCCAGGGACTGGAGACGGTTTACCTGGACCGGGTCATTCCGCAACAGGACCTGAAGAAAATCTCCGAGCTGTATTCAGTCCGGATCGTCGACGCTATCCACAAGGCCCGCGATGGCATCCTCAGTGGCGTCGACGCAGCGCAGCAGATACGGCAAGCGATGCTTGAAATCGAACCGCTCTGGCGCACCTACCTGTCGACTCGCCTGGTCGATGAAGAGGAACGACTGATCAGCGAAATCACACCGCTGATGCAGGCGACCGAAGTACCGCTCCAGCGTTTGCAGGCGGTCTTGAACCGCAACAACGCCGCCAGTCAGAGCCTGGAGCAGTTCGCAACACACCAGCTTTACCCCTTGATCGACCCGCTGACCTCACTGTTCTCGCAGCTGACGGATGCTCAATTGAAAGAAGCCCGCCATCAGTTCGAGCACAGCCAGGCACTCTATGAGATCAATATGAGGCTGATGGCCGTGGTCCTGGCCCTGGCACTGTTGTTTGGTAGTCTTTATGCCCTGCTGTTCAGCGCCAGGCTGGCGCGATACCTGGGCGCCGAGCCTCACGAGCTGGCCAGCATCAGCACAAGGATTGCCCAAGGCAGGCTCGGCGATCCGGTGAACAGTAACGCGAAGTCAACGGGTGTCATGCAATCGGTCGAGGCCATGCGGCGCAGCCTGGCCAGCATGATCGGCAAGGTGCGCGAGGCCTCGCAGCATATCGAGTCCTCGACCCTGAACCTGAGCATCTCGTCTGAACAAGGCCTGAAACAGGCTGCCGAGCAAAATGGCGCGGCCTCCTCCATTGCCGCCGCCGCGGAACAGATGTCAGCCAACATTACGCACATCGCCGAGAACGCTACGCAGGCGCACGACACCACACAAAAGGCCGAACAGATCACCGTTTTCGGCATTGCCACCATGGAGCGCTCTATCCTCGAGATGCAGCAGATCGCCCAACTGGTGACCCAGACGTCGGATGAAATCGACCAATTGACCCTGCACTCCAACGCCATCGGGAAAATTGTCGGCATGATCCACAGCATTGCCGAACAGACCAATCTGCTCGCACTCAATGCCACCATCGAGGCGGCGCGGGCCGGTGAACAAGGACGCGGTTTTGCCGTGGTGGCTGACGAAGTGCGGGAACTGGCAACCCGCACGACCCGCTCTACCGCCGAGATTGTGGTGCTGGTGAGCACCATTCAAAGCGGCATGAGAAAGGCCAACAGCAGCATGAACACTGGCCGCGAGCGCGTACTTCAGGGCCAACAATTGATCGACAGCGCCGGCGCGTCGATGAGTGACGTCAAGACCGCGCTCAGCGCGTCACTCAATGCAGTCAGCCAGATCTCCAATGCCTTGCAGGAACAGCGTGACGCCAGCGAAGACGTGGCGCGCAATGTGGAAAGTGTGGCGCAGCGGGTCGAGGAGAATGTCGCGGCGCAACAAGAGGCGGTGCAAACCATCCAGGCACTCAAGCGGATGTCGAGTGAGCTGGAGGCGACCGTTCGAGGTTTTACCCTCGAACGGGAATGACCGGGATCAGTCGCGCGAGGTCAGCTCGATCACGCAGCACAACCCTTTGATGGCGACGTCCAGTAATCCGGCATCAGCCTCCAATTGCAGGCAATCATGACGACCCAATTGCTGGTCGTTGTTATCGACCGACACCTCAACCTGCTCACTCATGCTGAACACCAACACCGTGCCCGCCGAACTGAAAAACCGCTGCTCGCCCGACAACCACTGCAACCGCGCGCTATAACGCAGCGGCGCGTAAATCAGGTTGAAATCGCGGATCGGCCCACCGAGCAATGTGCAGGACACCTTGCTTTCACCACTGAAGGCAAACGGGTCCAGCGGTAACAGTGGCCGTGTGTTCTGACCATCCACCGTCAGGGTCATGCCGTCGCCCTGCAACACGGTGATGATCCGCTCGTAACCGGCAAAAGTGGAAAACCCGCCCGACTCACCGATATCGGCAATCGACAGGCGCCAGCCGAAGCCATCCAGGCCGGTGCCGGCATCGCGGGTGATTTCTTCGGTGCTGCCGCCGCCGTTTTTCCACGGCATGCGCGGGTAATCCTTGGCGCGTAAAACCTTTGCGTTACTCATTTATGGCTCTCTATTTATGAAACCGACCTTCCAGGCGATGACGGGAACCGGGGTGGATCAAGCGAGCGGCGGTCACCGGCTGGCGGCCGGACCAGGTGCGGCGACGGATCAGCAGGCACGGCTCGCCTTTTTCAATCTGTAGCAATTTGCATTCGGACGGCTCGGCCAGGATCGCCTCGACCACGTGCTCGCCTTCGGTCAGCGGCGCGACCTGGTTCAGGTAGGCGTAGGGCGTTTGCAGGGTGAAGTCCTGCTTGAGGTAATCCGGCGCCACCAGCGCGTTGACGAAACGGTCTTCGATCTGCACCGGAATATCGTTTTCGAAATGCACAATCAGCGAATGGAACACCTTCTGCCCTTCGCGCATGTCCAGGGCCAGGGCGCGCTCGGAGCCGGCGGCCTCTTCTTCAAGAGTGATGACCTTGCAGGTGTGGCGATGACCGCGGGAAGCGATTTCGTCAGCGATGTTGTGCACCTCGAACAGCGCGGACTGGCTTTTCGGCTCGGCGACGAAGGTGCCGACGCCTTGCATGCGCACCAGCAGACCGTCGGCAGTCATCTCGCGCAGTGCGCGGTTGATGGTCATGCGGCTGAAGCCCAACTGGTTGACCAGCTCGCTTTCCGACGGAACGCGGTAGTGCGGCGGCCAGTTTCCACTGTCGATTTGCTGGGTGATCATTTGTTTGACGCGGGCGTACAAGGGCGCCGGACTGTCGCCCATGTTCGCGGCCAACGGAGAGACTGGAGGCGGAGTCGGCACGGTTAATCCTTGGTCGTTTAGTTGATGTCGCTAGCTTGCCGGAGTTTACCGGGCAGGCAAACGTCTGTATATGTATATACAAATAACACACGATGGGGTGCTGAACCATGTCCGCCTTCTTTGCCGAACGCGCGCTGCTGCCTAGTGGATGGGCCAACAATGTACGTCTTGAGGTCAGCGCCGATGGCGTATTGACCCATATCCAGGCCGATTCTCATGCAGATGGCGCCGAGCGGTTGAGCGGTCCGCTGCTGCCTGGCATGCCGAACCTGCACTCCCACGCCTTCCAGCGGGCCATGGCCGGGCTGGCGGAAGTGGCGGGCAATCCGAACGACAGTTTCTGGACCTGGCGCGATCTGATGTATCGCCTCGTCGGAAAAATCAGCCCGGAGCAACTCGGCGTCATCGCCCGTCAGCTGTACATCGAAATGCTCAAGGCCGGTTACACCTCGGTGGCGGAGTTTCATTACGTACACCATGACATCAGCGGCCAGCCTTATGCCGACCCGGCTGAACTGGCCCTGCGTATCAGCCAGGCAGCAGGTTCCGCGGGCATCGGCTTGACCCTGTTGCCAGTGCTCTACAGCCACTCCGGTTTCGGTGGCCAGACCCCGAACGAAGGTCAGCGCCGCTTCATCAACAGCACCGAAAACTACCTCAAGCTACAATCGCGCCTGCAACCGGTCCTGGCACAGCAACCGGCTCAGTCCCTGGGATTGTGTTTCCACTCATTGCGCGCGGTCACGCCGCAGCAGATCAATGAAGTGCTGGCAGCCAGCGACAAGCAGTGCCCGGTGCACATCCACATCGCCGAGCAGCAGAAAGAAGTCGACGACTGCCTGACCTGGAGTGGTCGTCGTCCGCTGCAATGGCTGTACGAGAACGTCGACGTCGATCAACGCTGGTGCCTGGTCCACGCGACCCACGCCAACCCGGAAGAAGTCACGTCGATGGCCAAGAGTCGCGCCATCGCCGGCCTGTGCCTGACCACCGAAGCCAACCTCGGCGACGGGATCTTCCCGGCGGTGGACTTCCTCGCCCAAGGCGGCCGCATGGGCATTGGTTCCGACAGCCATGTATCGTTGAGCGTGGTGGAAGAATTACGCTGGCTGGAATACGGCCAGCGACTGCGTGACCAACGGCGTAATCGTTTGTATGGCGCGGAGCAGCCGATGGTCGGGCGCACGCTGTTTGATGCCGCGCTGGATGGCGGCGCTCAGGCACTGGGTCAGCCGATTGGCGCGCTGGAAGTGGGCAAGCGCGCTGACTGGCTGGTACTGGACGGCAGCGATCCGTACCTGGCAACGGCCAGCGGCGACGGGATTCTCAACCGCTGGCTGTTTGCCGGTGGCGATCGTCAGGTGCGGGATGTGCTGGTGAACGGCCAGTGGGTAGTGCGTGACGGGCGCCATGCCGGCGAAGAGGAAAGCAGCCGCGCCTTCACCCAAGTCCTGCGCGAACTCTTGGGCTGACACCAAAAAACTGTGGGAGCGAGCTTGCTCGCGATAGGGCCATCAGCTTCAACAATGATGTTGACTGACAGGCCGCCATCGCGAGCAAGCTCGCTCCCACAGGGGTATATGTATCAGCTGGACGTCTCGGCCATCTGCTGTTCCGACGCCCGCCAGATCAACCGGGTGGTGTCATAACCCTGCTGACGCGCCTTGCTCAGCAACTCCTCACGCACCACTCCGTTCACGGTCGGCGTGCGCGACAACAGCCACAAATATTTCCGGCTCGGATCACCGACGATGGCGGTCTTGTAGTCATCGCTGACATACAGCACCCAGTACTCGCCCTTCGCCGTACCCGGGATCAGCCTGGAAAACCAGGTATCGAACTCGACTTTCAGCTTGTCGTTCTTGCCCGGCACCTCCGGATAAGCCGTGCCCTTGACCTCTTCCCATTGCCACTGCGCTGTCAGGCAGCGGTTCAATACCGCGACGTTGCCATCGGGTTTTAGCGTGTAATGGGCCTCGGATTGCGCGCAGTCACGCTGGAAGTACATGGGCAAACGGGCCAACTCGTACCAGGTGCCCTGGTAGCGCTTGAGGTTGACGTTTTTGGCCGTCTTGGGCGCCAAAGGGTCCTGGCTAGACGTGGCACAGCCAGCCAACACCAGGCCGGCAAAAAGGATGATCAATAACCGCTTCATTATTTTTCTCCCGTGGGCGATCGCCCCGGTTTACTTCAGGCCTTGGCCGGAAAACATCAGCACTTTGTCACCGGCGAACTGCACGCTGATAAAGCTGTTCTTGTCGCCCCAGGTGCAACTGGACATGCCGAGCGCGCCTGAACAATCGGCGGGTTTGCCCAACAGGGTTTCCACATCGGCCTTGGCCATGCCGGCCGAGAGCTTCGAGTAGTTTTCCTGATTGACCTTGCTGCAGGCAGCGAGCAATACGCAGAACGAAAGCAGGGCGATGGAACGCAGCGACATGGTGAAACTCCGGGGGGCGTAGGGGATTGGCATGGCTGCCAAGCTGAAGCTTAGAAGAGAAAACCCCTGTCTGGTTCCCTGCCCGGCAGGCTATTTATCGGGCCACTCGTCTGCCTTTTGCCGAAAATCAACCACTTTCCTCGTTCACCAGGCATTTCGTCGTTTTTCAGAATAATCCGCCTAATCTTTGGCGCCGTTCAGTCGACATAAATGCAACGCAATGCCACGTCGGTGGCATTTGCTTCCCCATTTTGTAGAACAGCCCCTCTGCGGTAGCTCATCCCATGACCAGAAACATGAAGTTCAGCCACAAGATCTTGCTGGCTGCCGCCCTCGTGGTGGCCGTCGCATTCGCTTGTTTCATCCTGTTCAACGACTATCGCCAGCGCGAAACCCTGCGCAACAATACCGAAGCCTCGATGCAGGAACTCGGCAGCCTGACCACCAGCAACATCCAGACCTGGCTGGAAAGCCGCATGCAGTTGCTGCAATCGATGGCCCAACAGGTCAGCGCCGATGGCAATGCCCCCGCCAGCCTGAAACGGATCATCGACCTGCCCGCCTACACCGGCAACTTCCAGCTGAGCTACTTCGGTGGCGCCGACGGCGTGATGTTCTCGGTCCCGGCCGGCAACCGCGCGGCGGACTACGATCCGCGTGCCCGCGGCTGGTACAAAGCGGCCAATAGCGCACAACAGACCATCGTCACCGAACCCTACATCGCCGCCTCCTCCGGCAAACTGGTGATCACCGTGGCCACCCCGGTAAAGCACCAGGGCCAGATGATCGGTGTCGCCGGCGCCGACATCGATCTGTCCAGCGTCAGCGCGATCATCAACTCGCTGAACTTCGGTGGCCACGGTCATGCGTTCATCGTCGGCGCCGACGGCAAGATCCTGATTCACCCGGACAGCAAGCTGGTGCTCAAGAGCCTGGCCGAGGCCTATCCGAGCGACACGCCGAAAGTCAGCCCGGGCCTGAAAGAAGTCGAGATCGACGGCAAGCGCCAGTTCATCTCCTTCACCCACGTCAACGGCGTGCCATCGGCGGACTGGTACGTGGCACTGGTGCTCGACCAGGAAACGGCGTTCTCGATGCTCAGCGAATTCCGCACCTCGGCGATCATCGCCATGGTGATCGCCGTAGTGATCATCATCGCCCTGCTGGGCATGCTGATCAGCCTGCTGATGCAGCCGCTGCTGACCATGGGCCGCGCCATGCATGACATCGCCGAAGGCGAAGGTGACCTGACCAAACGCCTGACCATTCACGGCCACGACGAATTCGGCGCGCTGGGGCTGTCGTTCAACCGCTTCGTCGAACGCATTCACACCTCGATCATCGAAGTGGCCTCGGCTACTGGGCAGGTCAACGAAGTAGCGCTACGGGTAGTGGCCGCGTCGAACTCGTCGATGTACAACTCCGACCAGCAAGCCTCGCGCACCAGCAGCGTGGCCGCGGCGATCAACCAGCTCGGCGCCGCCGCCCAGGAAATCGCGCAGAACGCCGCCCTCGCCTCGCAACATTCCAGCGACGCCCGCAGCCTGGCCGAAGACGGCCAGCAGGTGGTGGATAAAACCATCGCGGCGATGCAGCAGTTGTCGGTGAAGATCAGCGACTCGTGCGGCAACATCGAAACCCTCAACAGCAACACGGTCAACATCGGGCAGATCCTGGAAGTGATCACCAGCATCTCCCAGCAGACCAACCTGCTGGCGCTCAACGCCGCCATCGAAGCGGCCCGCGCCGGTGAGGCCGGTCGCGGTTTTGCCGTGGTGGCCGATGAGGTACGCAACCTCGCTCATCGCACCCAGGACTCGGCGCAGCAAGTGCAGACGATGATCGAAGAGCTGCAGGTCGGCGCCCGCGCAGCGGTGGGCATCATGACCGACAGCCAGCGCCAGAGCGAAAGCAGCGTCGGCATCGCCAACCAGGCCGGCGAACGCCTGGGCAGCGTGACCCAGCGCATTGGTGAGATCGATGGGATGAACCAGTCGGTCGCCACCGCCACGGAAGAACAGACGGCTGTGGTGGAGTCGATCAACGTCGACATCACCGAAATCAACACGCTGAACCAGGAAGGCGTGGAGAACCTGCAGGCGACCTTGCGTGCGTGTGCCGATCTTGAGCAGCAGGCGGCGCGGTTGAAGCAGCTGGTGGGTAGCTTCAGGATCTAATTGTTCTCTCGGGCCCCTTCGCGAGCAAGCCCGCTCCCACAGTGGATCTCCAGTGCGACAAAGATCCCTGTGGGAGCGAGCCTGCTCGCGAAGACGGAATCAGCAACAACGAAAAGTTAGAACCGTGAACCCGGCTTCGACAGAAACGCCAGCTCCTCAGCCGTAGACGCCCTTCCCAACACCGCATTGCGATGCGGAAACCGCCCAAACTGCGCAATCACTTGCTGATGCCGCTCGGCATAGTCCAGGTAGTCGCTGAACAGTGCCCGATCGCTTTCCGGCTGCTGCGCCACCAATTCGATATAACGCGAGACGCCTTCGTTCTGCACCGCCAGGTTCTCGCTGTGCTCGAACACCAGGTAGATGAACACCCGCTGAATCGGCTGCAACTGCCGGTCGAAATCCGCGGCAATGCCTTGCGCCACCAGTGCCTGAGCCCTGATGTCACCGGAAAAAGCCTTGGGAGAATCGCGAAAGATCATTCGCGGGAGTTGATCGAGCAACAGCACCAGGGCCAGCCAACCTTCAGGACGTTGCATCCACTCGGTCAATCCGCCGGCCAGTGCCTGCTCAACCCAGTCCCCGAAACGCTCACGCGCTTCGAGGTCCTGGCTGTCGCGCTTGCCGAACCATAACCTGCCCTTCTGCGCCGCCACTTCGCTCGCCGATCCGGAACTTCCGAACCACCAATCAAGCAACGGCTGCCAGGGCGCGGTCATGGATTATTCCTTGTGGTAAGCCGTGACGCGGGCCACTTCTTCTTTCGAACCGAGGAACACCGCCACACGCTGGTGCAGGCCTTCCGGCTGGATGTCGAGGATGCGCTGATGGCCGTCGGTGGACGCGCCGCCCGCCTGCTCCACCAGGAACGACATCGGGTTGGCTTCGTACATCAGGCGCAGCTTGCCCGGCTTGGACGGCTCGCGGCTGTCACGTGGGTACATGAACAGACCGCCGCGGGTCAGGATGCGGTGCACGTCGGCTACCATCGCGGCGACCCAGCGCATGTTGTAGTTCTTTTTCAGCGGGCCTTCATCGCCGGCCAGCAATTCGCTGACGTAGCGCTGTACCGGGGCTTCCCAGTGACGCTGGTTGGATGCGTTGATGGCAAATTCCTGGGTGGCTTCAGGAATGGTGATGTTCTCGTGGGTCAGCACGAAGCTGCCCATTTCACGGTCCAGGGTGAAGCCTTTCACGCCGTCGCCCAGGGTCAGGATCAGCATGGTCTGCGGACCGTAGATCGCGTAACCGGCGGCCACTTGCTGGGTGCCTGGCTGCAGGAAGGCCTTTTCATTCAAAGGCTCGTTCTGGCTCAGGTATTCGTTCGGGCAGCGCAGCACCGAGAAGATGGTGCCGACCGGGGCGTTGATGTCGATGTTCGACGAACCGTCCAGCGGGTCGAATACCAGCAGGTACGCGCCTTTCGGGTATTTGCCCGGGATCTGGTAGGCGTTGTCCATTTCTTCGGACGCCATGCCGGCCAGGTGACCGCCCCATTCGTTGGCTTCGAGCAGGATTTCGTTGGAGATCACGTCGAGCTTCTTCTGCACTTCGCCCTGGACGTTTTCAGTGCCCATGCTGCCCAGTACACCACCCAGGGCGCCTTTGGACACGGCGTGGTTGATCTCCTTGCAGGCACGCGCCACCACTTCGATCAGGAAGCGCAGATCGGCAGGAGTGTTGTTGCTGCGGGTCTGCTCAATCAAATAGCGACTCAAGGTAACGCGGGACATGGAAGGCTCCGGTGGAATGGGGGGCTAAAAACCCGCGCAGTTTAACGCGAGTCGGGGCGCATTTCCTCCTATCAGACGTGATCCGCCGAAGAGAGTTCATGCGCGGGGTTGAGCGTAGATGGAAATGGGCGAGTGTGAGCTTGCGAACAGAGGTCATTTCGGCACTTTTATTGACTGAGCGAACGCTTTCGCGAGCAGGCTCGCTCCCACAAGGACTGCGCTGTACCTGTGGGAGCGAGCCTGCTCGGGATTGGGTGCGCAGCACCCACAGTCAGGATTTGGCAGAAGGCTTGCGCAGCAGACTGAACGCCATCGCCACCAGGAACACCACGCAGAGCAGCAACACCGCCCATAACCCGAATTTCTTCCAGCTGGTGTCGATCGGCGCCGACGTGGTGCCTGCCGACGGCTGTGCAGCCACCGTCCCGACATCCACCATGGCCCGGCCCAGGGTCGCCAGCTTTTGCGGGCTGTAATCCGGAATCAGCGTCGACAGCGGCAAGTTCGCCGCCTTCGCCGTCGAGCTCCCCACCGCCAGCGTGTAAGGCCCCGGCCCACGTGCCAGAAACACCAGTTGCGTGGCGCGCATGGCAAACTTCAGCGTCGGCGCCTGATCACCCAGACCGCCGCCGCGTTCGTCCACGGTCAGTTTCAATTGCTGGACGATTTGCCCGGACAACTGCAATTGGTTTTGCACCACGTCCTCACCATTCTGCGTCAGGCGATAGAGCAAACCACTGCCCAACGGCTGCCATGGCAGGCTGCTGTCGCGCCGACCGGCCAGGCTCACCGGCGCCAGGCTGTTGGGTTGGCTCAACGCGACCTGCACCCGCTCGACATTCAGCCCCATCGGCAACTGCCAGGTGTATACACCCACCTTCTCGGTGCTGCCGTTCAACGCCTGGGACCAGACCAACGGCAGCGGCAGGCTGCGGGTATTGGCGCTTTGCAGTTGCGCCGAAGTCAGTGTCGGCGCCGAATGCGGGGTGATCCACAGCAACCGCAGATAGCGCGCCGACTGTCCCGGCAGGTTGACCTCGTGCTGTTCGACCCGCTCGTCGGAAAAAGTCAGGCGCGCCACCTGCCCTTCGCCCCAGGACTGCCAATGCTGCAAATCATCGCTGGCTTCGACGGTGAAACGCTGGAAGCCGTCGCGTTCGCTGGTCCAGTCGAGAATCAATTGCTGCAATGGCGCCTTGATCGAGGAAGCGTCGAGCAACCAGCCGCGCAGCTCCTCCTCACCCGGCTCCAGCTGACTGGAGGGCTGCACCTCGACCAAAGTGCCATTGGCGCTCGATTGCACCCGCACGCTCGGTGCGGTTTCAGTGGCGTCCTCCGAGTTGTACAGCGCAAACCGCTTCACCTCGGTCAGGGTGCGCGTTTCACGGCTCTGCGCAGACTCCCGGGCCAGGGCGTACGCCTGAACATCACCGACGGCATTGAACACCCGCAGGTCGCTCAGGTCGGCCTGCCGCGCATTCAGTTGTACGCTCAGGGGCAGTTCAAGGCGATACCAAGGTCCTTCGCCCGCTACCGACAAAGGCACTTGGGTGGTGAAGTCCGCCGGTTTTTCCTGGGCGATCGCCGACAACACCACACCCATGGCAACAATGCCCAGCCAACCCAGGTTCAGCTTCTGACTCAAGACGACACTCCTTGTGATTCCGGGACTGGTTTGCCGGTATCCGGCACAGCTTCAGCGCGTTTGGGCGGTAGCGGAGCGAAATACCCCACCACCAGCAGCAGCACGCCGACACCGATAAACGAAACGATCCGCGCCAGCCCGCCGCGATTGCTCAATTCGACAAAAAACAGCTTGGCCACAACCACGCCAATCAAGGCCGCACCGATCAGCCAGACTTCGCGACGGCGACGCAAATGGCCGCCGATCATCAGGCTCAGGGCCATCAAGGTCCAGACAATGGACAGACCGGCTTGCACCCGCATCGACTCCAGCAACGGATCCAGTTCGAACGGCACCCCGCTCCAATGGTGCGCCGTGCGCATCACCAAGGCCGTAAAGAACACGAACAGCGAGGCACCTGCGACCCCTTGAGTGGCGATGGCGGCGTATTCCTTGCGGACAGCCAGTTGGGGCATGGCGCTGCGGGACCAGACATAGACGCCGAACAACGCAAACAACAGGCCCAGCTCCAGCGGGTTGATCAATGGCACGTAAGGCAGCGGCTCGGCGTTGCCCTCACTGGCGACATTCGCCAGCCAGAACCAGCCGAGCATCAGCAAGGCCAGTGGCGCAGCGGCGTACACACGGTATTCCCGCGGATAGGCCGACACCGGCCAAGGCCATGCGCGAGGTGCTGCCATCAACACCAGATACAGGCTTGGCAGAATCGCCCAGCCCAACCAGCGCCAGGCGTTGTATTGCTCGGACAACACCAGCAAGGCGTAACGCAGTTCCAGCGCCAGCACGCCCATCAACAGCCAGCAGCCGAGCACATGGGCGACGCTCAGCACGGGCGCTGGCAGCATGGGCGTCAGGCGCCGCAGGGAGATGAAATGCACCACGAACACCGCGGCCCACGCCAGCCAGCCGAAGTTGGCCGCCGGGTGATAACGCGAGTGCCAGGCCGCGAGCAGTACCAGCGCCGCAGCGGGAATCAACACCGTGCCGAGTCCCGCCAGTGACGGCCATTTCAGGCGCAGCGCCAATACCGTCCACAGCGCAACACTCACGGCAGCGATGCCCAACAACAACGTCGCCTGCATCGACTGCGGCGCAAAATGCAGCACTTCGATGACCCAGGCCAGCGCCCACCAACCTGCGCCCCACACCAGCAACGCCTGGGACAATCGCAACAGACTCAGCCCATTGAACGCGGTGAATGAATGACCGATCTGCATACGCCAGGCCCCGACCATCGCGGCCAACCCCAACACCAGCGGCGCCCAGAACCCGCCATGGGCCAGTGGCTGCAGACCGTCACTGAACTGCGGCCCAGCCGTCAGGAACAGTGCACCACCCAACAGTTGCACAGCGAGTGCGGTGAATACGAACGTGCGCGATTGCAGGTGCAAGCCAGCCAACAACGTGAGCACCCCGGCCAAGGCCCAACTGATCACCGTGCCGTGGCTGAAGAAAAACAAGGGTGCCAGCAAATAGAGAAACGCCAACCCGAGACAAGCCAATACCGGCAGGCCTTTGAGCTCCCACGGCCTGATCTGCTCCGGCAAGGCTTTGCGCAATTGGTAGAAGCTGAACAGCAACGCAACGCCCAGTAACAGCGCCCCTAGCGGTACACCACCGAGCAGGCTGCTCTCGCTGTCGTGCAGCTCGCTGAGAAACGCCAGCGCCGCCCCCAATTGCAGCAGCAAGGCAAAGGCCCGGCCCAGGGGCCTTTGTTGGCGCAGACCGAGCCAGAAGATCCCCGCGCCTTCAACCGCCCATGCCGCCGTCGTCCAGCGTGCATCGAGCCCCAGCGGTATCGCCAGGCTGGCGAAGATCACACCCAGGGCCAGGCAGGTTTCTCCCAACAACAGCGTGCGCCCGGCCATCAGCCAACGGGCAAGCCCCATGTAAATCATGCCCATTGCCAAGGCACTGAATGCAGCAGCGAATTCCAGATGCTGCACCAGCGCGAACTGCAAGCCGAAACCCGCCAGTGGCGGGGC